>QHQV01000423.1 GCA_003219945.1 Verrucomicrobiota bacterium
TTCCGCCGATGGCCGCATCACCGCACACAATGATGGTAGATTTTGGCCCGCCGTAATTACGCGCGACACCGACCGCGCGGTCTAGTTCGAGCGTTTGCGTTAACGTTCGCTCGCCATTGTTTTCCTCAGCCGCTTTCCGCATCAAGCCTGCATCCACCACGAGTAAATAGCCTCCGGCGTTGTACTGCAGCAATTGGATGGCTCGCCGCACCATGTCCGAAAGACTGGGCTGCTGGCCTCGCTCTTCCACCTGATTCGCGAACGCGAGATCGTTGTTGCTAAAGATGCCGAAAAGTTTCGGCCGGCGCCACGCTGGAACTGCTTCCAAATCCGTGCGTGTGCGAACGATGTCGAATCCGTTGCCACGAAGCTCCAGCAACAGGTCGCGGGTGTCTTGTCTCTCGCCGCCTTTTGTTGCCGGAACAAATTGCGCCGCGCCGCCGCCCATCGCGATGTCAATGTTTCCGCGATCCAAAAACTCGGCCGCGATCTTTTCTGTGTCATTAGGGTCTCCCATATGCGCGTAGAACGCTGCGTTTGTCGGATCGGTGAGCTTTGCGTCGGTAACCAATCCGGTCGCTCGTCCGTATTCGCGCGCCAACTCAATGATGCTCTTGATCGGTTTGGCCTCGGCGTTAATTGCGATTGCGCGATTGGTTACACGGTCACCAGTGGCAATGGCGGTTGCGGCAGCCGCCTGATCGGGTGCGGCGAAGTCCTTTGAGTAATTCATTACCAGCGCGGCGAATGGCATGGAGTCCATATTCAAACGGCTGCCCGCTCCGGCGGCATAGGTTCGAGTAGGCGCCAGCCTTGCAGGAGACAACCCTTCTCCAACAAACAAGATAATGCCGAAGGGCTTTCGGATGACCCAGTGTTGAAAATAAATGACGCCCACTCCCAGGAACGCGAGTAGGCAGACGAGCGCCAGTAACTGGTTGCGCCACTTCATTTTCTCCTTTGTAACGGCGGTCTGTGACGGCTGCAAATGTTCTAAAATTTGAAAGAAACAAAGAACTGCTTGTCCACGTTCACGTTCATCGGCAAAGTGCCGGAACATGGCTCGCCCAGTGATGCTCATCATTCGCGACGGCTGGGGTGTCAATCCGGGTGGCCGCGGAAAACGCGAACAGAATGGAGATGCGACATTGCTCGCTTCGACCCCGTTTCACGATCAACTATACCGGGACTATCCCAGCTCAAGATTGAGCGCCAGCGGCATGGACGTTGGGTTACCAGAGGGACAGATGGGGAACTCAGAAGTTGGCCACCTTAACCTCGGAGCTGGCAGGATCGTTTATCAGGACCTGACCCGGATTAATAAGGCCATCGCCGATGGCGAACTGGAAGGCAATGGCGTTTTGCAGGATGCCCTTGCCGCCGCCCGCGGACATCGATTGCATTTGCTCGGATTAGTTTCCGACGGCGGCGTGCACAGCCATTACTCGCACATGATCGCGCTGGCGAACGCCGCGCATGCAGCAGGAGTTATAGAAATTTTCGTGCATGCGTTCACCGATGGACGAGATACGTCGCCCACTGGAGGCGCGGGTTTCTTAAGGGCCTGCGAAAAGGAACTTAAAAACAGCGGCGCTAAGATGATCACCGTGGTCGGGCGCTATTACGCTATGGATCGGGACCGCCGCTGGGACCGCACAAAAAAAGCCTGGGACGCAATCGTTCTTGGTCGCGGTGAATTCTGCGAGTCATCACCCGCTGCCGCTGTAGAGCGACAATACTCGCTAGGCAAGACCGACGAATTCATGCCGCCACTCGTTTTCGCCTTGCCTAACGAACAACGTATCCGCGACGGCGACACCGTTTTGTTTTTCAACTTTCGCGCAGACCGTGCGCGCCAGCTTTCACAGGCGTTTTTGCTAAAAGACTTCGACGGGTTCGATCGCGAAGTGTGGCCGCAAGTTCATTTCGTCTCACTCACTCGGTATGATGCTCGGTATTCTTCGCCGTTCATCTTTGCGCCCGAAGAACTCAAACACATCTTGGGGGAGATCGTTAGCGCTGCCGGCAAACGGCAATTGCGCATCGCCGAGACAGAGAAGTATGCGCACGTGACTTACTTTTTCAATGGCGGAATCGAAAAGCCGTTCCCTGGTGAGGACCGCAAACTTGTTCCCTCGCCCAAAGTCGCCACTTACGATTTGAAACCGGAGATGAGCGCGTTCGAAGTCACCGACGAACTACTCCCACGTTTAGGCGACTACGATTTGATAATTCTAAACTTCGCCAATCCCGACATGGTCGGTCACACCGGGGTTGTCGAGGCCGGCATCAAAGCGGTAGAGACAGTGGACGCATGTTGTTCCCGCATCATTCCGAAACTTCTTGAACTCGACGGCAAAGCGTTGATTACTGCCGATCACGGCAACTGCGAGCAGATGCGCAACGCTGACGGTTCGCCCAACACTGCGCACACCAGCTATCTTGTGCATTTCA
>QHQV01000424.1 GCA_003219945.1 Verrucomicrobiota bacterium
TGACGCATGTGCATGGGCAGCCATTTCTCTTCGCCATCGCACGTGATGGACGCACGATCTGCCAGTTGGAACATTGATTGGCGATGCGTCTTTGAAACCGCGATGCCCGCGGATCGATAAGTCCATCTTCGAGTGATTGGCGGCGATGGCGTCATAGAAAGGACAGTTGCCGTCGACCCAATGACCGCGATGTACTACGTCACGATATCCGTTTTGCATAAGTCGTTATCGTGTGGAGATCGGTTATTTTCAGTCATTCGACACCTGGCATTCTGTCGCGACGGGGGATGAGATTGAAACACCGCCGCTACGAAGCGTTGGAGTTGCTGAGGTGGATTTGGGGACGATTCCGTTTCACCTCAGTTTCCAACAGCTTGCCCATAGACTTGGCGCGGCTACCAACACTCCGGTCGCGAGAGTAGTCTCGGAGTTTGAAAACCGGGTACCAGGCACTCACTCACCTAACAAAACAACACGGAGCGATATGCAAATTCTCCGCCATCTGAACCTCACGCTGCGTGAAATAGCAACCGCAGAGCGCGATTCAAAAAGCTCGCGCGGCGCGCCCGAGCAATGCTTCAACTCACCGCAACCAGTCCAGCGCGCGGATTCCAAGTAAACCCCGACTCGTGAGCACGTCCGCCGGCTTTTCTTATTTTTCCAAGTTGCCCGGTGATTCCATCATCAAGTGACTTGCATGCGTATGGTCGGAAACTTGGGCGACCAGGTTCAACAGCGCGCCCAAACTCCACGCAAGCACGAACCCCGCGAGTCCGATGACAATGCCAAGCGCTCCCGGGATATATTCCGTGCGATAACGCGCCAGCCAGAGGATGGAACCGAGCGAGCCAAATACGATCCAGATCACCCCGGCAATTTTCAGCGCACGTGACCACCCGGTTTCGCCGGCGATTTTCCGCGGACCGAGTTTAGAGTTGTAAAGGCTGTAGCCGAAGTAAATGACGATGCCGAACGCAAACCAGTAAATCAGCCGCTCCCAGGTTAACCACGGCAGCGAGATCATCAAAGCAATCGCCGACAGTGCACCCATGGGGGCGACGAACCACACGACCGGCGTCTTGAATGTGCGAGGCAAGTTTGGCTCGCGAATTCGCAGCACAAGAACGCCAATCGAGACTATTACAAACGCCAGCAGCGTACCGATTGAAACGAGGCTACCCGCCTCCCGCACGGTGAAAATCGCCGCGAAACAGGCGACAACAATTCCTGTCACTATGGTCGTGATCCATGGGGTCTGGAATTTTGGATGAACCCTGCTCACAAACTTCGGTAGCAAACCGTCATCAGCCATGGTCCAGAAAATCCGCGACTGACCCAACAGCATCACGAGAATAACCGAGCTGAGGCCTGCTATCGCGCCCAATTTGATTAGCGAGGCCATCCAACCGACGCCTGCATGATCGGCAGCCACGGCAATCGGATCTGGCACGTCTAATTGCAGGTATGGAACGATGCCGGTCGCCACTGCCGATACCGCGATGTAGAGAACTGTGCAGATCAACAGCGAGCCGATGATGCTGATCGGCATGTCGCGCTTGGGATTCTTTGCCTCCTGCGCCGCTGTGCTGACAGCGTCGAAGCCAATGTAGGCGAAAAACACAATACCAGCGCCTTGCATCACGCCGCTCCACCCGAAATGCCCGCGCACACCAGTGCTCGGTGGGATGAACGGATGCCAGTTAGCAGGATTCACGGCGTGAGCAGCGCCGACGATGAAGAGCAGCACCACTGCCACTTTTACGAATACAATGACGTTGTTGACGTTAGCGGACTCGCGAATGCCAATCACGAGCAGCAACGTAACGATAGCAATGATGATGACCGCTGGCAGATTGAAGATGGCGGTGACTTGGGTTCCATCCCCCAAAGTAACGAGCGTCCCGCGCGCGGCGGACAGTTGGCCAGGGATGTGAAGGCCAACGTCTCGTAGAAACGACACGACGTAGCCCGACCAACCGATAGAAACGGTGACCGCGCCCAAAGCGTATTCCAGAATCAAGTCCCAGCCTATGATCCAGGCGAAAAGTTCGCCGAGCGTCGCGTAACCATATGTGTATGCACTGCCGGCCATCGGCACCAGTGACGCGAACTCGCTATAGCAGAGCGCCGCGAAAATTGAGGCTATTCCCGCCAGCACGAAGGATAAAACCACTGCAGGTCCGGCGTTCTGTGCCGCAACTGTACCCGTCAGCACGAAAATGCCAGTGCCAATGATCGCGCCGATGCCGAGCATTGTCAGGTTCGTCGCTCCGAGAGCGCGTTTTAGGCGTTGATCTGTCAACGCCTCGGCTTGAAGTTGCGTGATGCTTTTTCGTCGAAACAAGTTCATGGACGAAGTTGGTCTTGCGCTGTGCTAATCGGGATGGCCCCGCAAAGTCAAGTCGCCGTTGATTTTTTCCCGAAGAATTTCCAGAAGAAGTAAACCGGAACGCCGGTTAACACGATGATCAGCCCCGGCCACGTAGTCGCAGTTTGGTAAGCGAAGAGAACGACGAGAATGACGGTCGCACCAACGACGTACAGAGCGGGAACTACCGGATAGCCAAATGCTTTATAGGGCCGTTCCACATGCGGCTGTTTTTGACGCAGTAGAAAGATGCCAATGATTGTTAACACGTAGAAGATCAGCGCGGCTGAAATAACGTAGTCAAGCAAGTTGCCGTAGAGATTGCCGTAGCCCGTCACGTTGCCGGCTGCATCGGTTTTGACCGTGCGTGGAAGAACGAGTGCGCCGGCCCAGATGCCTTGGAAAACTAGCGCCCACGCCGGGACGCGGCATTTGTTTAACTCGCCGACCCGTCGAAAGAACAAACCGTCTTTGGCCATGGCATAGTAGGCGCGAGCACCTGCAAGGATCAGTCCGTTATTGCAACCGAACGTCGAGATCATGATCGCGATCGCCATGATTGTCGCGCCTGCGCCCGGAAAAATCACATTCGCCGTTTCGGAGGCGACGCGATCGCTGGGCGCGTTCTGGATTGCGCTGAACGGCAGCGTCGCTAGGTAAGCGATATTTGCGAGCAAATAAAGCCCGATCACCAGAAACGTACCCAATGCGAGTGAAAGCGGCACGTTGCGCCGCGGATTGACTACCTCCCCCGCGGTAAAAGTGATGTTGTTCCATGCGTCGGCAGAGAACAAGGAGTTCGTCTGTGCGACGCAAATTCCGACGAAAAGCCCGAATGCGGCCGCAGCGGTTAAACCTGCGCCGACGTCTTGCAGATCCCCCCGCACCGTCCAGAAGTCCCTGAAGTTTTCCGCGCCTGCACCAGATTTCAATCCGATTATGATTCCGAGCACGATTAGCGCTAGCAGCGCGCCAGTCTTTGCAGTCGTAAAGACGTTTTGAATAAGCTTGCCAATCTCCAATCCGCGCGTGTTCGTGAATGTCAGAAATCCAATGAGTGCTAGGCCCACGAGCTGTGCCGTCGAAAGCGACAACGCATATCCGCCAAACCTGACGGGCGAGATAATGTAATTGCTTTCCGAAACCCACGACACAAGCACGCCGCTGTAGCGTGCAAATCCAACTGCGACCGCCGCAATTGTGCCGGTCTGAATCACAAGAAAAAGCGTCCAGCCGTAAAGGAATCCCCACAGCGGCGAGAATGCTTCGCGAAGATACACGTATTGGCCGCCGGCTTTCGGCATCATCGCCGCCAGTTCGCCGTACGAGAGCGCGGCTGTCAGTGTCAGTAATCCCGTCACGATCCAAACGACGAGTAACCACCCCGGCGACCCGACCTGGCGGGCAATGATCGACGAGACGATGAAAATTCCCGAGCCGATCATCGAGCCGGCCACAAGCATCGTGGAGTCCAATAATCCGAGTCCCCTAACGAGTTTTTGTTCGGCTACAGGTGCTTCAGTAACTGCGCTTGCCATATCGAATCCCTTGGGTTGGCGGAGAGTTAATCATCAACCGCGTGTCTGGCGCAACGCCAAAAAGCTGTTCAAATCATTTTACGGGAAAAAGGGAAGCGTGTAGTCTCCCCGCCACCGATGACCTCAAATCATCTGCAGCGTGCACGACGGTTGCTGTGGGTTTGCTGCGCTGCTCTGGCTTTGGTTATCGAATTAGCTGCCACGCCGCATGGCACTTTCGCGCGGACGGCGCCGCAGTTCGAAGCATTGCCGCTCGTCCGCTCGCGACAAAATCATTTGTTGCTGCGCGCCTTCATTAATGGCAAACCCGCCTGGTTGACTGTCGATAGCGGTGCGCCCGTGAGCGCGATTGCCTTGAATCGCCGCGAATATTTTCGGCTTAAACCGATCACGGCCGAATCAAGTTTGCCCACACGCGTCCAAATCAACGGTGCATTCAACAATGTGGCCATGGCGCGTGAACTCCGAATCGGCGGACTCACTCTCGTGGATGAGCCGGTGGTCACGGTGGATCTCGGCGGTTCTGCGCGCGCTGCGCGTATGGCGCACGAACCGCAGATCGACGGGATCGTTGGAGCAGATATCCTTTTTCCGACACAAGCGGTTCTGGACTGTGAAAAGCAATTGCTGATTCTGAAGACCGATCCAAATGTCCTCGGGAGCTTCCCCGGTTTCAATCGGCGTGGCTTACGCGCTGTTCCGATTCAGGTCAGCGATAGTTACAACCTGTATGTGACCGGATCGGTGAATGGAGAACCGGCAAAGCTAATGGTTGATACAGGCTCGTTCACCACGCTACTGCACCGCTCGTTTGTCCGACGGATGCGAATTGCCACTCGTGAGACGCCATACAGTTCCTCGGCCGTGAATCTGAAAGAGCGCGGCGTGCGTGTGGCGAACATTCGCAAGCTAACTGTCGGGTCGGTTAATATCACGGGCAAGGACGTGGGCGTAATAGATCTTGAAGGACTCATTCACGATGGATTGTTGGAAGGATCTCCGCCGGTCGCCGGATTGCTTGGTGCAGAAACGCTGCGACGGCACCACGGCATCATCGACTTCGGCACGCGGACGCTCTATCTGAAATAGGAAGCGTACGTCGCCCTCTCTGTATTCTTTGTGAATAAAGTCGCCTGCCGCGCCGTAGCTGTAGCGTAGGCGGGAGGAATCTCTCGATTTCTGCTCGTGAACGAAATCACTCAGGCATTCGTTTTGGCAGCGGGTCTTGGCACGCGCTTGCGTCCATTGACGGACGAGCTGCCGAAGCCGCTCATCCCGATTTTTCAAAAGCCGCTCGTTACTTTCGCGCTCGATCATTTGATAGGCGTGGGAGTGAACAGATTCGTGATCAACACACACCGGCGTCCGGAATTGTT
>QHQV01000425.1 GCA_003219945.1 Verrucomicrobiota bacterium
TCCAACAAGCATCCCGCCATACGACCTGGAGTATTCAATTTGCTTACCGACTTGCTCAGGAATTTCAACAACTGCTCCGAGGCATACGTGAGGAAGTGAAACACGAAACCGACAGCGGGTTAAAACTGGATCAAACGCGTTACAAGGACGCAACCGACGGCACATGGCTGGAAGAACGAGAGGAATACTACAAGGCGCTGACGGAAAGTCTTTACCTCCAACGGCGCGCTGCACTGGTCGAAATCTTGTTCGCCTGGTGGACCGAGGTTCTGCGCGCCAGCAATGACGTGGCACAACGCGATATTCCAGCTGCGAGACAAGAAACCGCGACGCTGGCAAACCGATTCAGCACTGCCCAAATCCTACGGCGGATCCGTTC
Source organism: Verrucomicrobiota bacterium (assembly GCA_003219945.1). Taxonomy (GTDB): domain Bacteria; phylum Verrucomicrobiota; class Verrucomicrobiia; order Chthoniobacterales; family UBA10450; genus Udaeobacter. The sequence continues at coordinate 380 of QHQV01000425.1, forward strand.
TCTGGAAGAATTGCGAGATCACCTCGGTCGAAACATCCACGAAGGCCTCGCAATTGAAGTCGCCTTTCTTGCGATCTTCACTGTCTGATTGCACCCGTTTGCATTGTTTTCTGGGAAGGCTTGCCGACCCAGGTTCAGCCGAGGCAGGGTTGACAAAATCCCGTCTAATCTTATCCAGTATCCGCGTATGCGACATATTTACCCATTACTTTTGCTGTGCGCCGGCTCTTCACTCCTGTTGCTTACTGGTTGCGCAATAGGAGGCCATGTAAGCGCGGGCGGTCCGTACCACGTCACCGCGTACAAGCCGAACAATCCTTCAGCCGTGCGGGTGAAAGTCTCGCTCTCGAAGGAAAACGTTTACGTAATGGAGGGCGACCGTTGCCTGATGGCGGCGGCCATTTCGGTTGGCATGGCCTCGAAACCAACGCCCAGGGGCAATTTCAACATTTATTCGAAACAGGAGCACAAACGTTCTGGATCGTACGGATTCAGCGTGCAAGGGAATCGAATAGTTCCTTCTACCGGGGGTGGGCCAGGGCGTTACGTCGGATATCCTATGGGATATTGGTGTGAGTTCGCTCCCGCCTACGGTTTTCACCAGGGTTTTGTGCATCCCACACCACACACACATGGATGCATTCGCTTGAAGGGTGAAGCCGCAGCTAAATTCTACGCGCTAGTGAGAATCGGGACGCCGGTGAATATCGCTAATACCCAGCCGGAAGACGAAACACTTGGGCCGAAAGTGCAGCGGGTTGATGACTCTAGAACGCCTGATCCTCCAGCCGCCCTTATGGTCTCGGAGGCGGCGTTTGAGAAACCGAGCGGTCCTCTGCTTCAATAGACAAGACGCGGCGCGTTGCCGCCCTCGCTTGATTGTGGCATCTTGACCGACGCCAAACATCTCTGAGCCGAGGTGTGACAGCGAAAAGCCTGAGATTCTTTGCTGCGCTCAGAATGATAAGCCGAACATGAGCACGAACCTGATTTCCAGCGGCACAACTGCCCGCCAAAAAGTGAACTTGCGTACTCCCGATGTGATGGCGGCCGTGCAGCAACAGGTCGAGTCACACTATCGCAGCGACATCATCGAAAAGGTCCGTCGCGCCGGCGGAACCATTTCGGCGGGAGATACCACAGTGCGCCTGGCGAAGCAGTTTGGTTTCTGTTACGGCGTCGAACGCGCGATCGATCTGGCGTATGCCGCGCGTAAGGTTTTCAAAGACCGCCGCTTGTTTATTGTGGGAGAAATTATTCACAACCCGGAAGTCAATCATCAGATCGCCTCGTTAGGTATCAAGAATCTCACCGGCAGAAATAAAGAGGCAGACATCTCCGATCTCGGCCCCGACGACGTCGTCATCGTGCCGGCGTTTGGAACCGAATTGTCCATCCAGCAACAGATCAAGGATCGTGGCTGCCAGATCGTCGATACCACATGCGGCGACGTGATGAGCGTTTGGAAGCGGGTACGCAAATACGCAACCGAATCGGTGACTTCTATTATTCATGGCAAGGCAGAGCACGAAGAGACGAAGGCAACCAGCTCCCGCGCGCTCGGTGACGGCAGCGGACATTACGTTGTGGTCCTGACTCTTGGGGACACAGATTACGTTTGCGATTATATCCGACGTGGCGGCGACAAACAGGCGTTCCTCGAGAAATTTAAAGGCGCGCACTCGCCGGGATTTGATCCTGATGTGCACTTGGAAACCGTAGGCGTGGCGAATCAGACGACAATGTTGCGCGGTGAGACTGAGGAAGTGCAACGTCGAATTCGCCAGGCAGTGATCGACCGCGACGGACCCGAGCTCGCGCAGAAGAATTTCCGCTTCTTCGATACGATTTGCGGCGCTACACAGGAGCGGCAGGATGCGTTACGCGAATTGCTGAACGTTCGTATGGATCTTTTGCTCGTCGTTGGCGGTTACAACAGCTCGAACACATCACACCTCGCCGAGATGGGCGAAGAGAAGTTGCCGACATATTTTGTGCTGAACGCTTCGCGGCTCGTTTCCGCTACGGAAATCAAGCATTACAACTTGCACGAAAAACGCGAAGTCGTTTCGCACTTTTGGTTGCCGAACGGGTCCGCTGTGGTCGGCATCACTGCCGGCGCATCTTGTCCGAACAATTTGATCGAAGAAACACTGATTCGGCTTTTTGAA
>QHQV01000100.1 GCA_003219945.1 Verrucomicrobiota bacterium
CGCTCGAGCCAAGACGTTCTGAGCTTCTGTGTGGAGCCGATACGGTTTGCGCATTCGGTCGCAAACTTAGATTCACGGCTGCAAATGTGAAGTCTTTTGCATGCGTTATAACGCCACTATCGCGCACGAATCTTTTTTGATGGCGAAGCCAATGCAAAAACAGCAGCCTCATTCGTAATGCGATGTGCGCTGCGCGTCGCGCCGTCCCGTGTTTTTGTCGTGTGCCGTATGTCTTGCCGACAAATTCGGGCAAGGCAGTGTTCATCTGCACATTGTGCGAAACAAACCCTATGGCCAAGGCTGGATTTTTGATTTGAAGACTGATAACCCGGACGATTCCAAGCAATTGAAAGAGGCAGAGGCGTATCGAAAGCAGATCGAATAGTGGTTATTTGCCAACCGAACGGAATTCTTTCACGAGGTCGAAAACGGTATTGATCAAGAGCGCAAGAATGATGGTATTGAATCCAAAGGCGAGCACGCTCTGCAGGAATGCCAGCCGCCGCATCCGGTGTGAAGTAATTTGCACGTCCGAGACCTGGCAGGTCATGCCTATAACGAACGAAAAGTAGACAAAATCGAAATAATCTGGCGTCCGCTCTCCAGGGAAGAGAAGACCGCCAGCATGTCGCCTTTCGCCTGGTTGGTCGCTATCGCCATAAAAAGCATGGGCGTAGTGCAACCCAAAGACGGTTTGAATAAGACTCCATGATAAGACAACTGTCGCCAATCCCAACACAAGATGTCCTGCCTGACCGCTACCTACACTTACGAGAAATCCCACCGCGAATAAAGACGCGCACGCCGCCACCACGACAAAGACGAAAATCACGGTTCGCCCAAAATCCTCCTCTTGAGCACGGGCACGCAACATCCGCTGCGGTGTGATCAGGATTGTCAGCCATGCTGCAAAGAGGACACAAAAGGCAAACGTGTCCCAAGCCGCAATTATGTCGGTTGAAAGAGGGCTGTGGCGCAAAAAAAAGAAAACGACGGCTCCGGCGGCGCTGCCCAAAATGATTCGATGCCGTGCGTCGTGACCAGCAATCAAATCGATCAAGCGCGCCATACTTCGACAAATGATAACTGGCACTGCCGCAATCAGCAGCACCTAATCAGTCTGTCTTTTAATCGCGAAGCCGATGTAGCCCCAGCGGCCCCATTCGTAATGCGAAGTGCGCTGCATATCCCGGCGGCCAGTCTTTTTTTCGTGCGCGTACGTTTTGGTGACGAATTCAGGAAACGCAGCGTTCATCTGGATATCGTGTGACACGAGCAATCCGCCGTCGCGCAGGCGCGGCCAGAACTGGCGAAATTCCCAGAGCATGTGCTGATAGCTATGCGAGCTGTCGTGCAAGAATATGTCGATGGGCTGGGGTAGTTGGTTGCCTTCGAGAAAATGTTCGATTCGACCGCGCATCGGCACGAAGCCACCCGAAGACCGCAGTGCCTCGGGAATCAGGACCCCTTGCTCGCAGTCTTCGCTCAATTCGATGCTGTAAAGCTTCGAGGCGGCGAGCTTTTCATCCGCAAGCGCTTTCAAAATAAACGCCGAGGACATGCCAATAAATCCACCCGACTCGACGAGCACCTCTGGGCGCAACCAGCGCGTCAATGCGTAGAGCGTTGCACAATCAAGCGCTCCCATCACGCCTTCGCTGCCGTAAGCGTCTCGGCGGGAAATCATGTCCGACATGAATTCGCTGGCCCGAATTTCCTTCGCAAAACGCGCAACGGCGTCCCACATCGAGTAAAGGGATGTAGATGGCGACAAGGCCTGAGTCGTTTGTTTCAATTGACGCCGCTGAGGGAGTTGGAATACGCGCATATTCCGCTCATTCGGGAGTGAACATTCGCTGAGCTTCAAACCGGCGCGAGCGTTTATTTCGCACTGTCGGGGGAGGGATTACAGTAGCGTGCGCTATCCCCAGCGCAGAAGCGGTTAGAGGCGTTCCGCACGAAATCCGCTGAGGACAGCGGACGCTACAACGGAAGTCGCCCTTTTTTCCTAGCCAAGCTGTGCTTAATTCTTCGGTTTTCCCCATGAGTAGTAAACCGAAACCGCGCGAGTCGGAGCTGAACTTTGAGGGCGCGATGGATCGGCTCGAGAAAATTGTCGAGCAGATGGAATCGGGTAAATTGCCACTCGAAGATCTGATCGTCCGCTATGAGGAAGGAATGAAGCTGGTAAAAACCTGCCAGGAGCGCCTTGCCAACGCCGAGCAAAAGATTGAAATCATTACCCGCAACAGCAGCGGGAAAGCCGTAGTACAAGAATTCGAGCCCGCGCAGGAAGCGGGTCCTCCCGAGAAAGCAGCGGTCGAACCCGAAAGCACCGATGACGAAATCAAACTCTTCTGAAAATCCGCAAACCACCGAGACGACAGACGCACCAAAGCGTTTGCTCGATGGAATCCGTTCGCCAGCCGATATCAAAGCGCTTCGCGAACAGGATTTGCCGCAGCTCGCTCAGGAAGTGCGTGATGAGCTGATCAAAGTTCTCTCGCAAACCGGCGGGCATCTCGGACCGAACCTCGGAGTGACTGAGCTGACGATTGCGTTACATCGCGTGTTTAACACCCCGCGTGACCGTTTCGTTATGGACGTCAGCCACCAAGGCTACGTGCACAAAATGTTTACCGGCCGGCTCGATCGTTTTCACACGATGCGCCAATTCGGCGGCCTTAACGGTTTTCTTTTGCGGACCGAAAGCGAACATGATTGCTACGGCGCCGGTCACGCAGGAACCGCACTGTCCGCAGCGCTCGGCATGGCCGTCGGGCGCGACTTGCGGGGCAGCAACGACAATATCGTGGTCGTCGCAGGCGACGCCGCCTTTACATGCGGAATTAGTTACGAAGCGCTCAACAACGTCAAAGCACACACAAAGCGCTTCATCGTTGTGCTCAACGATAACGAGTGGTCGATCGCGAAAAACGTCGGCGCAATCGCGAGTTACCTGAACACGATTGTCACCAGCCCGACGTTCGCTCATCTCCATGAGAAGGCGCGGCACTTTGTGGAGAGTGTCGCGGGCAAATCGGTCGCAGAGTTCGCGCATAAAGTCGAAGAGAGTGTCAAAGGCTTGCTCGTCCCGAGCGTCATTTTCGAGGAGCTCGGCTTGCGTTATTACGGACCGATTGACGGTCACGATATTCCTCTGCTCATCCGGACATTTGAGTTTTTGAAAACACAGGAGGAGCCGGTGCTGCTGCATATCCTAACGCAAAAGGGCAAAGGCTACGCTCCGGCACTCAAGCAGCCGGATAAATTTCACGGGCTCGGCAAATACAAGATCGAGAGCGGCGAGACCGCACCGACGCCAACGCCGACGTATTCGGAAATTTTCGGGAAAACGCTGGCGAAATTCGCGGAGACAAATCAGAAGCTTGTTGCAATTACCGCGGCAATGCCAAGCGGCACTGGGCTGTCGCATTTTGCCAAGGCGCATCCGAGCCGCTATTTCGACGTTGGCATTGCAGAAGAACACGCCACGCTTTTTGCATGCGGCCTGGCGACGCAAGGCTTGCAACCATTCCTCGCGATTTACTCCACTTTTTTCCAGCGCGCGTACGACATGGCGATCCACGATATCGCCATTCAAAACCTGAACGTGAAGCTGTGCATGGACCGCGCTGGATTAAGCGGCGACGACGGGCCGACGCACCATGGCTTGTTCGACATCGGTTACCTGCGACACGTGCCGAACTGGGTGCACATGCAGCCGAAAGACGAGGACGAATTCGCGGACATGCTTTGGACAATGTTGCACTACAACTCCGGGCCGATTGCGATTCGTTACCCACGCGGCTCGGGGACGGGAGCGAAAATCAAACCGGAACCGCGGCTGTTAGAGATTGGCAAGGCGGAGGTCGTCCAGCATGGGCGCGACGTGGCGATCTTCGGCCTCGGCGCAATGTTCGAGATTGCCGAAGAAGCCGCGCCCAAGCTGGAAGAAAAGGGAGTGTCTGTTGCACTCATTAATCCGCGTTGGATCAAACCGATGGACACGGGCACGCTCGAATTTTTCGCGCGAAGCGTGGACGTGGTCTGCACGATCGAAGATCACGTTTTGTATAACGGTTTCGGCTGCGCGGTCATAGAACATTTGCACTCGCAGATGATCAACACGCCCGTGGTGCGGATCGGTTGGCCTGATCAATTCATCGAACACGGCGCGGTCCCAATCCTGCGAAAGAAGCACGGCATCACAGCCGACGCACTCGTGGAAAAAGTGCTTCCGCTCCTGCGCAAAAAATCCAAACTCACGCCATCTGTGGCCTGAGAAAGCGAAAATAGCCTACGCTGTCGGTCGGAAATGCAACCAACGCACCTTACGAAATCCGCCCACGCAAAGATCATCGTGTCATCGATCTGATTTCCGATGTCTTGCCATTCGGTCGGCGCTGGTATGGTGAGCCGCATGCGGTCAGCAACGCAATCGATTACGCGAAGTTTTACAGCCGCTCACACGATGCTGTGCTTCGCGTTTACGATGAATCGAGCAATGTGATCGAAACGCACGAGCACAGGGGCGAGTTTAATGAGTTGTAAGTGCTCGGCAGTTTTACTGATTGCCGCAATCGCCCGAGCGGCGGTGCATTTGTAACACGGTCGTTAGCTTTTATCTTTTCCAGTGCCGCAACTTTCGAATCCCGGGGGTTTCAATCTTTGGGGAACCTATAACGCTATGAACTGGAGAAAATTCGTTCTCCTTGGTTGCGTGGTAGCATGTGTTTTTGCGGCCTCGACTGCGACGGCGCAGATGAGGGGGCACGGTACTTCGGTGTCCCGGATCGGAATGCGCGGCGCTTTCACGCCACCTTCGATCGCCCGAATGCCGATGCACCGCGCTCCAATGATGAATTCAGCCTTGGGCCTTCCACGTTTTAACCGTTTCAACCACGGCGACTTTAATCGAGATGATCGGTTTCGTCGCTTCCACCGTTTCAATAAAATCATCTTTATCGGCAACTTCGGCTTTCCATGGTGGTGGGGTCGTTCGTGGGGCTGGAACGGGGGCTACTACCCATACGGACCCTACGAATATTCTGAGTATTCTTATCCGTCCTACAACTCCTATCCGTCCTACTACTCCGGCTACGGATACGGGTATGGTAACTATGGCTATGGTTATGGATACGGCTACCCGTCTGGGACTTACTATGGCAGCTATTACACCGCCCCGGACTACGAAAATGATGAAAGTATCGTGCGCAATGTTCTCGCCGAATACACAGTTTCTTGGAATCGCCATGACACGGCCGCCGTCGGTCGCCTCTTCACTGAAAACTGCGACTACATAAACATGGCCGGTGTTCACTGGAAAGGAGTGCACGAGGTTGTCCGGGGGCAGGCGGAACTTTTTCAGAACAGATTAAACACCGCTGTTCGGAGGCTTACCGGTGCAGAAGTTCGTTTTTCGACACCCGATGTTGCACTTGTTCATGCTACGTGGGACGTGACCGGTTCGAGTCGTCCCACTGGAGAGGCCGTTCCACTTCTGAAAGAAATCACCACGATGATGATGGTCAAAAGTGACGGGAAGTGGCTAATCACGGCTTTTCAGGACACAGAGAGTGGTGGCTCGACGAAGTAAAGAGCAGAATCTTGTGATTCGCAGTCAAAGCAAATCGAGACGCACGAGCACAAGGGTGATTTCAGAGAATGATAGGGCACTGTACGAATTTGCCTAGTCAGGCGTCACCTAATTTTCATATAGGACTTCGCCTGACAGTGACTAGTCGCCTCATGTCGAGATTAAGATAGCTGCGCGATCAGCGCGGCGTCCTGTAGTCGCCCCCAAAACGCTTTCAGATTTTCGGGTGCTGGGAATCTGTAAGTCGCCGAGCAATTTCGCGGAACGAAGCTTGGCGGCTAGTGAGCAGCTTTACTGATCGTTCAGAACCGCTTGTGGCGCAGGTTTGCTCGCTTCAAGCTGTGCGCTCAGCTTTTTGGGATCGATAGTCAGAGCCTTAATTTGCTTCTGCTGCTTGCCTATGTGTCGCTTGCCCTCAATGCTAGGTCGACGATGGTCATTATCAGCATGGCCTTGCGTGCTTCCGGTTGATACGTGGTGAGTGCGCAGACTTCGGAGAGCAAACCGCTTTTGTGCTAATTGTCCCGCGTAGAGAGCAAACGATATCCGCAAAAATCTTGTATGACGATTCGTTGAACGACCCTCTCGCATCAGGGTACACGCGTGCGCGGTTAAGTTGGCAATGACCGGCTGCGTTCCCATTCGAGACAATCGTCGCCTTGCGTGTATGTCGGTGAAGAAGATTGATGCGACCCGCGTGACCAGCCTTGTGGCAAGCCTTCACCTTTCTGCACCATTCCGTTCGGCTAACCTTTTACGACTCAGAATCAGAATCAGAACGAAATATGAAATTAATCACGTTTCGCAAAGTCTTTCTACGAGGGAGAGAAGAGCTTTTGCCCAGGTAAAAGATGGAAGGGCGCCTCCGTTTCCGAAAGCGCCCTTCATAGGTTCGATGGCGATAAGCCGAATTCTGTCCGGCTGAATTCTCAACCGGGATGATCATTCATCTCATCCGTCCCGCATGCGCGGGACGAATGCCCGGTCCCGCAGTCGCGGGACCGTGGTGCGACGATACCCGAGGATTTTATCGGGCCGGCTGCCCTTCCTCTGTTTTGTCTTGCACCGCATGGGGTTTTTCGTGCCTCGCGAATTACTCCGCGAGCGGTGAGCTCTTACCTCGCCATTTTCACCCTTGCCTGTGCTTTTCTCAAAGAACCGGCGGTCTCTTTTCTGTGACACT
>QHQV01000426.1 GCA_003219945.1 Verrucomicrobiota bacterium
TATTTTCTGCGTCAGCAAATGCAAAAGCCGCCAGCACAATTCAATCATTGTCTCGCGGATTACATCGCGCCGACGGAGGGCGGTCAGATCCGGCCGCTACAGGATCATCTCGGCGGATTCGCTGTCTCAATTCATGGCGCGGATGAGCTTGCAGAGGAATTTAAGCGTCAGCATGACGACTACAGCGCGATCATGACCAAAGCTTTGGCGGACCGCTTAGCTGAAGCGTTTGCCGAATATCTGCATAAAGAAGCTCGCATCGCTTGGGGCTTTGGGTGCTACGAACAATTGTCGAATGCTGATCTCATCCGTGAAAAATATCGCGGCATCCGTCCCGCCGCCGGTTATCCAGCCTGTCCCGATCACGCCGAGAAACGAACGCTTTTTGATTTGCTCGATGCAGAGAAAAGCGCAGGGATCAAACTTACGGAGTCGTTTGCGATGCATCCCGGCGCCAGCGTGAGCGGGCTCTATTTTTCGCATCCGGATTCAAAATATTTCGGGGTCGGGCAAATCGGACGCGATCAAGCAGTTGATTACGCGGCCCGGCGAAACGAAGCCGCGTCCGCAGTGGAAAAACGGCTCGCGCAGAATTTGGGATAGAACGGTTGGACACGAAACAAGAAGAGCGATTGGCAAGGCCGCCAGTCGCAGCACGCGAGACGCGTGCGCTCTCCGGAATAAAAAATCGGGGCGAGAGGATTTGAACCTCCGACCTCGTGGTCCCAAACCACGCGCTCTACCAAGCTAAGCTACGCCCCGAAATGCCGCGGGATTCTTTACCACGGGTAGCGCCTTCCCGCATCGGGAAATTCGGCTACATTTTGGCGGAAAATAGCATGAAAACATACGGGCTAATCCTTTTCAGCGCGCTGTTGATCGCCGCGTTAATGATGCACGGACAGGAAGCGGCTCCGCCTTCTGTGGATCTCTTTCCAGAGCAAGAGGAAGAAGAACCCAGCCCTACGCCGCCGCCACCAAACGGCCCTGAATTGCCCGAGTTGAAGCAGCTCGACGACAGTTTTAAGCGGAAGTCGCTGGGCACCGATGCCGATGCACTGCAGGTGCACGTCCTGTGGCGAGAGTTGAAAAACCGCACCGTCAACGATCCGGAGGTGCAGGCGGCAAAGAAATACGCGCAGGCCGCCCGAACGGATTTGGAAATGCGAAAACGGCTCCGCAATTATTACGAGGTCTATTATCAGCGAATGTCTGCTTTGGCCACGACGCCGGAACTCAAGCTGGCTTTGCAAGCACTGAAGGATGGTCATGAGGGCATGTTGGCTCAGCCACGGGTGCGACCGTCGCCGACACCACAGCCTTCCGGTACGCCGTCGCCGACGCCAACGA
>QHQV01000101.1 GCA_003219945.1 Verrucomicrobiota bacterium
GACAAACCTGACGAGATTCACCCGAATGCTTCAGGGGCAACGCGATTTCCTCACCGTTGGCAAACTGATTTTGTCGGAGCTGGCGCAGCTGGTTTCGGCGCAGCAGGGTGCGTTCTACATGATCGATGCTTCGAACGCAGAGTCTGAACTCAACCTACTTGCAAGCTATGCTCGCCACGAGGGGAATGGCGCGAAGAACCGTTTCAAAATGGGCGAAGGATTGGTAGGACAAGCGGCACTGGAAAAGCGGCGCATCCTTTTGACCGATGTGCGAGGCAGTTACGTGAAGATAAGTTCCGGCCTGGTCGAATTTCGCCCGTTGAACGTCGTCGTGCTGCCGATTCTGTTCGAAGGCGAAGTCAAAGCGGTCATGGAACTTTCTTCAGTTGAGCGGTTCAGCCCGGCGCACCAGGCATTTTTGGATCAATTGACCGAAAGCATCGGTATCGTGCTCAACACGATCGAAGCAAGCACGCGAACAGAAAACCTCCTCAAGCAGTCGCAATCGCTGGCGAGCGAGCTACAAAAAACCAATCTGGAGCTGGAAGAGAAGGCGCGCTCGAATCTCGCCAAAGATCAATTTCTCGCCATGTTGAGTCACGAGTTGCGCACGCCTCTCACGCCCGTGCTTGCTTCTGCTCTCGAGCTGGAGAATGAACCGGACGTCCGTCAGGATGTTCGCGAATCGCTGCAGATGATTCGTCGCAACGTGGAATTGGAAGCGCGACTCATCGACGACTTGCTGGATCTGACGCGTATCGATCGGGGCAAAGTGCAGCTGAACTTTGAAATCGTTGATGCAGATACGTTGCTGCAAAACGCGCTCGAAATCTGTCAGCCGGAGATCGATCGAAAACATCTGAGGCCGTCCCTCAATCTCAGCGCGAAAAGAGTGCATATGCGCGCAGACCCGGCGCGACTGCAGCAAATTTTTTGGAACTTGATCAACAACGCGGTGAAATTCACGCCGCCGAACGGGCAAATCACGATTAGCACGAGCAACGATTCATCTGATAAATTGTGCGTCGAGATTGCCGATACCGGCATGGGAATTGAGCCGGAGGCGTTGCCAAAAATTTTCGACGCTTTCGAACAAGGCGGCCGAACGCAATTAGGTGGGCTGGGTCTCGGGCTGGCGATCAGCAAAACTCTCGTTGAAGCACATAGAGGAACGATTACTGCGCAAAGTCCCGGCCGAAACAAAGGTTCGACCTTCGCGTTGGCTTTTCCCACCTGTGAAAAAGCGGAGACGCAGATCGCTCCGGCGCAGTTGCCGACTTTCGCCGAACGCCAGCCCATGCGGATTCTGTTGGTCGAAGATCATGAAGACACCAATCGCTCCCTTACGAGTCTGCTTCGACGGCGAGGTCATTACGTGCAATCGGCACTCACTTGCCAATCCGCCCTCGAGGTCAGCGCGAAAGAGCAATTCGACGTGCTCATCAGCGACTTGGGTTTACCCGATGGGAGTGGAATCGATCTGATCCAGAAGCTCGCCTCAAAACCCGCTCTCGGAATTGCTCTCACCGGTTTTGGGATGGAACAGGATATCCGCAAAAGCCGCGAGGTAGGCTTCCAGCATCACCTGGTAAAACCGATCGACCTGAACAAGCTCGAGTCCCTCATTCAACAAGGCGCCGTATCGTTGTCGGCGTCTAAATAATCAACGATCCGCTTCGTGGTAAATTGCGCGCCTCCTACTTTCGGCAGTGAAAATTGGACGTTGGACATTGAATGTTCGATGTTCGCGCGTTCCCGCGCGTCGGGCCTCTAACTCAGCGGTTAGAGCAGGGGACCCGTAATTCAAGAAAGCGGTTTTGCGCTTGTTTCACCGCGTTGCGTAGCGTTGCTGACGCCAGGTGTTCAGCCTTTCACATTCGCGCCGGGTTGCGCAGAATTGCGCGATTTTGCAGCAAAAATTTCACAGACCGTACAAAACGTTCTGGAATCTTTCGCTGTTTCCGGCAGTGAAAAAGGCAAAAACTAAGTCTCAGCAAAACAGGACATGCGATTACCAAGTTACAACAAAATGAAGGACGAGACGAATAGAGAAATCAAGTGGGTTGCTATAGTGGCGACTTTCTTCGTGCTGGCATCACTCAGTAGCGCAACAGCTCAGAGGCCCCTACCGGCCCCGCGATCGCACCTGCAAGATTTCTCTGCTGAGGTGTTCGAGGGTCCCACGCCCTTCATCCGTTTCGTCCACACCAACGTCGACGATATAAACGGGTTCAGTTTCGCCCAATTCCTGATTTTCCCCAAACCCGGGTCGGCCACACGGCCCATCAAGGTGCATTACGGGCGGTCTTATTCGGAAGCGCGAGGTTATTTCGACTCCCAAACGGGCAAACTCATCATCCCGATCTTCGGGCTGTATGCTGGCCGCCCAAACCGCGTCACAATTGACCTTCGCTTCACCAACCGATTTCACCCCATTAAAAGATTGCGCATGCTCATCACGACCCCTGCCTATGACGGAGGCACTTACTCCCATCCCAGTGTCGTGCAGCCGCGGTTACCAGGCACCACTCTGAGCTACGATTTTATTCTCCTGAAGAACCTTGCCGATCCTACCACGCCTATCATTATCGACAGTGACGCCGAAGTCCGTTGGGTCGGCACAGCGGGAGTAGGGGTCACGAGTTGCATGATGTTCGACAATGCATTTTACCTCGCCTGGGGCAGCCAACTGCTTCGCACTGAGTTCGATGGGCGCACGTATGTAATGGCCGACTACGCCAACATGGGCGTCGTCGATTTTCATCACAACATCGACCCGGGCCGGGACGGAATGATCCTTGACGTGGATACCGTTACCCAAACTGAGAGCGTTAACATGGAGGTCGACGCCGGCGGCAATATCCTTCGGACTTGGAATCTAGCGGACATCATCAGCGACGCGATGATTGCCGGTGGGGACGATCCACACCAGTTCGTGTATCGCGCGCCTGTCGATTGGTTTCACAATAACGCCTGCGCCTACCGCAGTTCTGACAAGTCGCTGATCGTCTCCAGCCGAGAAAACTTTGTTATCGCGGTCGATTACGACTCCGGAATCATTAAATGGATTCTAGGCGACCCGACAAAGCACTGGTATCAGTTCCCTTCGCTGCGTCAGTTCTCCCTCACTCTGCCCCCGGGCACATTGCCCCCCATCGGCCAGCATGCGCTGTCCGTGCCCGGCGATCAACTACTGCTGTTCGACGACGGAACCGGCAGCGTTTTTCAGCAACCGCCGGGAGAAACACGCAATTACAGCGCTCCTCGCAAATATCAGCTCGATTTGGGTGCTCGCAGAGCGACCGAGATTTGGCATTATTACGCTGATCCGAGTGTTTATAGCCCGTTCTGCAGCAGTGTTTACGAAGACGCGCCAAACAATTACCTCATCGATTACACGCAGGCTGGCCCTTATATCTATACTGGTATCGTTGCTCTCGACCCCTCGGGTAACGTTGCCTTTAACTACCAATATGAGTTACTGGGTTTTTGTGCCACCGCTTGGAACGCGATCCAGATCCATTGGGAGAACCTGAATCTGGAGTAATGCGCTCCTTGAGTCTCCTGTGGCGGCGGTCCACTAGCGGCTTCGCGGACTTTCTCCTCAACCAAGCAGAATCGAACACTGCTGCTTTGGTTCTGCCCATTAGCAGCTCACCGGCAAGTTGATGAGCGACGTAGACGGACCTCAAAAGCAGAAACGGCGATGACGGTTAGGCCAAGCTCACGGGCCCGGCTGCGGCCGGTCCTCGATCAGATTAAAAGCCGAAATGATCATCGCCGCCCGATTAAAGGTAATAATATACTTCACACTACGCGGCTCTGTTAAAACGGTGGCATGAATACGCAAAAATCATGCGTTTGAATTTCATGTGGTCGATTCTTTGGCCTGATGGCGTTGTCAGATGTCCCCGTTGCGGTTCTGAAAACGTTTTCTTTTTGTCGACGCGCAAGATTTGGAAGTGCAAGGCGAAGCACGGAAAGCAGCAATTTTCCGTAAAGGTCGGAACCGTTTTAGAAGATTCGCCTATCGCGCTGGGTAAATGGCTGTCCGCCTTTTGGCTGATTGCCAACGCTAAGAACGGAATCAGTTCTTACGAGCTACACCGTTCGATTGGCGTTACGCAAAAGACTGCTTGGTTCATGCTGCATCGTATTCGCTTGGCAATGCAAGACGGCTCGATTGAGAAGTTCTCAGGCAAAGTCGAAGCGGATGAAACTTTCATTGGCGGCAGAGCGCGAAATATGCACGCCGACAAAAGAGCGAAAACAAGGTCTTTGTAAAAAGGACGCGGCTATATCGGCAAAGTGGCGGTCATGGGATTACTAGAACACAATTCACCCGAAAGAGCATCGCGCATCAAACTGCGTGTTGTCAGAAACACTCGCCGCGCTGGGTTGCACAAGCACATCAAAAACGAAGTGGTGGAAGGCTGCGAAATTTTCACGGATGCGCTCCCTTCGTACACCGGATTAGAGCAGGTATACATTCACAACGTAATCGATGATGCCGAGTGCTACGCGAAGGGATATGTCCACACGAACGGATTGGAAACTTCTGGTCGCTACTGAAGCGCGGGATTAGGGGAACGTATGTGAGTGTCGAGCCTTTTCACTTGTTCCGGTATCTGGATAAACAATCTTTCCGATTTACCGAGCGCAAAGACAACGGTGCTGGGCGATTCGTGAAAGTCGTTGCCGGAGTGATCGGAAAAGCTCTGCGTTATGCCAAGCTGATCGGCAAGAGTGGCGGGGATGGTCTTCCACAAAAGACAATATCGTAGTTCACGCAGACGTGGCTGCTGAATCATCTCGGATTTGAAACTGACTGACACTCAGTCGGACTCAGTTTCGTGGAGCCACGGCAGTCCCTGTTGATTCACCCATTTTCCAAAATCACTCCGAATGACGGCAAGCAGTTCTGCTTTGGCGCAATGGTACTTGCGGCAGGCTTCTGATATTGCCGCATCGTATTCCTGCTGTGTTTTGACGAATTCGCTAGCTGATAGCCTTGGCTCTCTAAGCCGATACTTTAGATCGTGAATCTTCTCGATCAGGTGAGGTCTCGGCACGGAAAATGTCCTCAGATAGTTCTTTTATACGATCTTCTGAAACCTGCCCATGCCATTCATCAAACGTATTGTGTAAATCTCTTAAGAGAGCGTCCAGAAGGTCTTTGTGGAATCCATCTTTCGCCAAATCTTCAGATTTATGTTCCGTAGTGGCAATTTGCAGCATTGTTCCAAAACTGATTAGACCACATAGACACGCCTTGTGGAACTTCCAATCGAATGGATCCGGGGATTGCCTGGTCATTCTGCGTTCCTCAACACGTCGAAAAGCCTTTATTGATAGCTTCCACTGTCCGAAAAGCGATGCTAACTCCTCGCGATGTTCTTCTGCTTCGAGGTCTTGGAGCAAGCTCTTCACAAACTCCCAATCGCGAGCGCTCCGAGGAGCTATTTCCGGAAGATACGTTTGAGTTGCTGTCGCACCCATAAGCGTCGTTTCGTTTCGTTGTCCAAGTTAGACTCTAGACATCTGGTCTGCGCTCAAATGTCAATAGCAAAATACACGCATTGCGTTTGGATGCTAGAGGAGTCGAACGTCGCCCACCGTTTCGGCCCAAAATGAACTCGGAGTAAAGCCTGCTTTGATCAACATGATCTAGCCTTTTATTGACTCCGTAGTAGTTTGCAGTCAGTGGAACAGCCGAAGCCACTAGAAGACGAGACGCCATTCGAGCGATTCAAGCGGCTGACGACTAAGGTCGTTTCAGTTCCTCGTTCTGAGATTCAGAAGCGGGAAACGCAATGGAAGAACGGGCGCAAGCAGCACAAGAGCCACAAGCGGCTTCGCTAGAGAGTGGTTTCAGGTGGCGTGAGCACGTCGTCGATATGCGCGAGAAGCTCGGCCCCAGTTTTGCAGCCACGGTGTTCAGCTTATTGGCTAACTCACCATCCGGCTGAAGTAAGTCGTTCTCTTTTATCGAATCAAATTCGGGGAATCTTCCGTGGATACGATCGACAAATTTCTTATCCGCCCGGCCAGCAGAATGCCTTTGATGTTCCTGAATGTGGCTAGTACTTCGATATAATCATTCTCGATCTCATCGAAGAGTCGGACTACATCGTTGCCAAAGGCTATTCGTAATAGTTTTTGATGTCCCGTAGTGTTTGAAAACGTCACGCTTCCGACAGCGCGTAAGAAAGAACCGTAATTTGTCTTTGGGTTTATCCCCGATTTATAGATAGTGGTTGGTCGAAGATTATCATCTGGTCGCTTTAGTTTGTTCGAAACCGAAGCGAATGTGAGGTTGGCAACTGCTTGTCCTTTGTCGTTATCAACGCCAGCAACCCACAAGTCGCCAGCTAATGATTCAAATGCTGTCCATGAACCGAGAATTACGAATGCCCAAATAGCCTCCGTTGCATCATGCATTGCCATCGGCTGTCCGTCAGGGCGACGCTGAGCTAAGCTGGCCTCAACGTATTGGAGTCCCAGAACGTCGAAATACCT
>QHQV01000059.1 GCA_003219945.1 Verrucomicrobiota bacterium
GACGAGCTGCGGCGACGAATGGGAGATGGAAGGTCAGGGCATGATTCGCACCCTCAGTCCCTACCTGGAGCAGGGGCGGATCCGAATCTTCTGCATCAACAGTGTGAACAGCGATTCATTTCAAAACAAGGGAGCACATCCCTTCCATCGGAGCTGGATGCAGGCGCAATACGACGCCTATGTGGCGAAGGAAGTTTTCCCATTCATCGATTCACAGTGCCAGACGTCGGGCATCGGGATCGCTACGCTGGGCGCATCGCTCGGTGCGTATCATGCGGCCAACACTCTCTTCAAGCATCCCGACCACGTGAAGCGCTGCTACGCGCTCTCGGGGATCTACGACATGCGGGACTCCATGGACGGTATGTATGATGACAATTTCTATTTCAATAACCCGGTGGACTACATGGCTAACCAGAGTGACCCATGGTATTTCCATCAGTACGCGAGTTGCGACATCCGGCTCGTGACCGGGTGTGGTCCGTGGGAGAACAGCGGGCCGACCTACCGAATGTCTGAGATCCTCAAAAATCGCGGCATTGCTCATCATCTGGACGATTGGGGCCCGCAGGGTGGGCACGAATGGCCGTACTGGCATCACCAGATGTGGGAATACGTCGGAGCACACTACTAAAGAAGCGTTCCCCTCGCTCGGATCGTTCATCATGGCAAAGAAAGTCACCGGCGGCTGCGCGTGCGGCTCCATCCGTTACCAGCTCCTCGACAAACCCATGTTCGTCCACTGCTGTCACTGCGACGACTGCCAGCGGCTGACAGGCAGCGCGTTCGTACTCAACGCGATCATCGAGACTCAGGCGATCAAGCTGCTGCGCGGCAAGCCGGTAGCCGTGCCGGTGCCGCGCGAGAACGGTCCGCACGAGATCTACCGCTGCCCCAGGTGTCAGACCGCTGTCTGGAGCGACTACGGACGGAGGCCCAATCTCCGGTTCGTACGCGTCGGAACGCTCGATAACCCCGGTGCGCTGAAGCCGGACGTGCACATTTATACCCGGTCGAAAGCGAAGTGGCTCAAGCTGCCGAAGCAAACGCCGTCGTTCCGCGATTACTACAACACTAGCAAGCTCTGGCCCAAAGCCAGCCTCAAACGTCTCAACGCTGCGCTCGGAAAGACGGAGAGCTGACCATCCGCCCAACTCGTCACTCGCCACTTCCGCTAACTTCTTACTTCTTATTTTCTGCAAGCGACCGCAACTTTCAGAAATATATTTTGAGACCGCAAAGGCGCGCGATCGCCGCGCCGTGAGTCAACTTTCCTGCGTTATTGCGCGCGTGAGGTCATGCTCGTTAGGCGTCTTTCCGGCTTTGTTCGTTACTTGCTCGCTCTTCACTGTCTTTCGCACGTTCGCCTCGGTCGAGGAAACCAATTCCGCCCGCACGCGGCGCAAACCGCTCGTCAGTCCGATCTTGGAGAAACTCCAAATCAACCATTTGGTTGGGTCCCACTGCCAAGGCTTCACTCCATTACGATAATCGTGCTGAAACTCGTGGTGATAATTATGGTAGCCTTCGCCCAAGGTAAACAGCGCCATGAAAAACGAGTCGCGCGCGCTGCAGCGTGTGGAATACGGCTGACGCCCGAAGGTATGGCAGGCCGAGTTAATCAGGAATGTACCGTGTTGAAGCACAACCACTTTGGCCACGCCGCCGATAAGAAAACCGCCGAGCGCGCCGATCCAGCCGTCCCAGAGCGCGCCGAGCAAAGTCGGCAGACCAAAACTCACCAGCACAGCAAGCAAATGAATATGTCGATGTTGCCACATCACCAACGGGTCTTTTTTCAGATCGGCTACGTTATCGAAGGGTGGTTGCGGCCAAAGCTTGAACAAAAGCCAGCCGATGTGCGCATGGAAAAATCCTTTGCTGATGTCGTACGGATCTTCGTCGTGATCGACATGTTTATGATGCCGACGATGATCGCTCGCCCATAGAAGGACTGAATTTTCAAAGGCCGCCGCGCCGAAGATGAGCGTCAATAAACGCACCGGCAGTCGTGCGCGAAAAGTCGCGTGCGTAAACAACCGGTGATACCCAAGCGTGATACTGAATCCGGTCGCAGTCCCTAAAACTGCGCTGATCGCGAAATGAAACCAATCGACCCCGAAATACCACAAATAAAGGGGAACCGCGGTGAGCGTTAAAACGAAAGTGCCGATTAAGAACGCGCTCGTCGTCCAATTAATGCGGTCGGTTGGGATACGAAAAATCACGTTATCGTTATTCGTAACCGATCTCTGACTTCTGATCTATGGCTCTGGTCACTCGTCACTGATCACTTCAAGAAACCAGTCTTCCAAGCACAACGTCTGCCTTGGTCCAGCTGTGGACTGCCCCACAGTGCGCACAGGTAAATTTCTGTGGCACCATTTTTGCGGCCGGCCAGCGTTTCTGTTCAATCGTGCGACCGGTATCAGTGAGTTTCGAAGTGGACGGACAACGCACGAGCAAGCTTTTCAGATCGGCGCCGGCCTTCGGTTTCGGTCGCCGTCGCGGCGGATCGAAATAAAATCGCCTAGCCATTTTCAGAGCCGGTAAACAATCCGCGCCTTGGCGGTATCGTAGGGTGACATCTGCATCCTCACACGATCACCCACAGTCAGGCGAATGAAGCGTTTGCGCATTTTGCCCGAGATATGCGCAAGCACAAGATGATCGTTGGCCAGCGCGACCCGAAACATCGTTCCGGGCAACACGCTCATGATCGTTCCTTCGATACTGATCGCCTTTTCAGAATCCATGCTGTCGATGTTTTTCATCGGCCCAACTGTAGGGGACGCTGTTAGCATCGCGTTATACGGGAAACAGGCTGCTTCCCCTACAGAGTAAACCGGATTTAGCGGCGATTATTCGCGAACGAGCGCCTACCGCCGCCGCCGCCGTAAGGACGCGGACGTTCCTCGCGCGGACGCGCTTCATTTACGGTTAACGCGCGGCCATTGAGTTCCTGGCCGTTAAGCGCGTTCATCGCGGCAGTGGCGTGCGCGTTGTCATTGATGGTGACAAAGGCGAAGCCGCGCGATTTGCCGGTCATACGGTCCATCATGAGACGGACTTCACTGACCTGGCCATGTTGTTCGAACAGATCCTGAAGATCGTTCTCGGTGGTCTCAAAAGAGAGATTACCTACGTACAGTTTCATTTGTGTTTGAATTTGGAAAAACTAAGCACCTACAGAGCCGTTCCCGGGAATCGAGTTTCAAACCACCAATGAGCGACGCTCACCTGACGATCTACCGTGCCTTGAAGTTAAACAGAGTAATCCAATAAGCGCCCAGTATCGTGCCAATTGCCCGAAACACAAACGATCATTTCATGGAAATGCGTGGCCATACTCTTCGTCGCTGACTTTCTCCATGCACGCGGCCGCTTTGCCAGTCGGCTCGGTAACGGCTTCGGGAGATGCACAACACAGAATCAATCAGGCTTCAGGACTGAAAGAATATTGCCCGCTGGATCTTTGAACCAGGCAATCGTCGGACCGTTCCGGCGCATAATCCCTTTCTCGTCCGTCTTCAGGTCCCCCTCATTGTAATGTCGAATCGCACGCCTCGCTTTGTCAGCTCGTCGACCGCACGATCGACATCGTCCACCGGAAAATTCAGGACAGTGAAGGTCTCCGGAACGTGATTCGGCTTCGGATAAATAAGAACGTTATTGCCGCCGGCCAGATGCAATGTGAGCAGGCCATTGTCCTTCGACGGTCTTCAATCCCAGCGTCTGGCTGTAGAACTTCTTCTCCTTCGCGATGTCCGGCGCCGCGAATCCACTGAACGCTTTGCTGTTTTTCAACATGATAATCCTCCCCCCAGTGCTTCGCTTGCCGTCGCGCATTTGGTTCCCAAATCTGATTTCTGACATGGTAGACAAAGAGAGAACACAAGATGTTTTTTGAGCGCAGGATACGAGCAGGATGCATTGCGTCGACGGAATGCCAAACGAAGCGTGCCGGTGAAAATTGTTGGGAATGAAGAAAATCTCCAAGGAAATCTAGAAGCGGAGGAACTGATTTGAATTAGCGTTCCTGCGTTCCTAAGAGATTCTTCCTGCTGGCCGAGGCTAACGTACTGACTCGCATTATCTCTATGTTTCCGCTATCAATCAGGTCAAACGAAACCAATGGAAACGCCATTGACGCCTCTCGAATTTGCTCGCCGCGCGCGCAAACTCTATCCCGAGCGTGTCGCAGTTATCGATGGTGACTCACGCTGGACCTACGCGCAGTTTCTCGATCGATGTGATCGTTGGTCAGCGGCATTGCAGAAACTTGGAATCGGCCCAGGTGATCGCGTCGCCTATCTCTCAGCGAACACTCACGCGCAGCTCGAATCGTTCTATGCCGTCCCACAAATCGGCGCTGTGCTGGTGCCGTTAAACTATCGGCTAACGGCTGACGACTTCGTTTACCTGATCAATCATAGTGGCTCGCGCATGGTCTGCGCAGACCACGATTATCTTGGAACGATCGATAGTATTCGCGAACAGCTTCCCAAGCTTGAACACGTCGTCGCTTTGACCGGACACGCCGAGAATTGGCTCGACTATGAAGCAATGATCGATGCTAGCTCAGCTGAATTCGCGCGGCCGGAAATTCACGAAACCGATCTGCTCACGATCAATTACACCAGCGGCACAACGTCGCGTCCAAAGGGCGTGATGATTACACACCGCAATGCGTGGATGAATTCCATCGGCACGCTCCTCTACGCGCCGATGACCTGTGCCGATCGTTATCTGTGGACGCTGCCGATGTTTCACGCCAACGGCTGGACTTTCGTCTGGACGGTAACTGCCGCAGGAGCGACTCACATCTGTCTGCGCAAATGCGAGCCGCGCGCTGTCTTCGAATTGATGGCGACCGAGCAGGTCACCACGCTGTGTGCAGCGCCTACGGTTTTGATTTCGTTAGCAAACGCGCCGGCGAATCTTCGTCATCTTGCACCGAAAGGAATTCACGTTGTCACGGCCGGTGCGCCGCCTGCAGCCAATACCATCCAGCGACTTGAAGAAGATCTCGGCTGGACCATCACGCACGTTTACGGGCTGACCGAGACAGCGCCGTTCATCACCGTTTGCGAGGCGCGCGCGGAACATGCACGCCTCCCCGTCAGCGAACGCGCCGCGATCAAGGCGCGCCAAGGCGTTGAGTTAATTACATCCGGCGAGTTGCGCGTCGTAGACACGCAGGGCAACGATGTGCCGCACGACGGCAATACTCAGGGAGAAATCGTCGCCCGCGGCAACGTGGTGATGGCCGGCTACTACAACGACCCGGAAGCGACTGAGCGAGCTATGGACGGCGGGTGGTTTCACACCGGCGACGCCGCGGTCGTGCACCCGGACGGTTACGTCGAAATTCGCGACCGT
Organism: Verrucomicrobiota bacterium; assembly: GCA_003219945.1. Lineage (GTDB taxonomy): Bacteria > Verrucomicrobiota > Verrucomicrobiia > Chthoniobacterales > UBA10450 > Udaeobacter. The sequence goes on from QHQV01000059.1 coordinate 5,383, forward strand.
CTCAAGGATGTCATCATAAGCGGCGGCGAAAATATTTCTTCCGTTGAAGTCGAAGGCGTGCTTTTGCGACACCCTGCCGTGCAGGAGGTAGCGATCGTCGGATTCCCGCATGAGAAATGGGGCGAAGCGCCGTACGCTTTTGTCGTTCTCCACGAAGGCGCCAGCGCCGATGAACGCGAGCTGTGCGATTTCGCGCGCGCAAAGCTCGCGCACTTCAAAGCGCCGCACAGTGTGACCTTCGTCAACGAGCTACCAAAAACTGCTACGGGCAAGATTCAGAAGTATATTTTGAGAGCACAACGCCCTGCGATCGCTCCGCAGTAATTGACTTTGGGTGTCGCGGTGTCGTCAGGATCGGACATAAACCGTCTGATGATTTCATCGAAGTCGCAGCGCTATGCTGCGTGATATTTGCGAGACCAGCGAAACGTCAAAAAATTCAATCTGAGCTTATTTTAAATTCGATCTTCACAATTTTTGCCCTTCGTCCGTCCTCGAGTGTAATCCAGTCGCCTATGTCCGCATTTAGCAGCGCCTTGCCTACCGGGGAAATCCAGCTGACGGCGTCGCGTTCATTATTGAGTTCGTCGACACCGACGATCGTAAACATCTCTGTTTCGCCTGTTTTATCCTTGACCGTCACCGTTGCGCCGAACGTGACGCTGTTCCACGGCGCTTTCGGAACATCGACAACGCGGCGCGCTGCCAGAATCTGCTCTAATTCGATGCTGCGCTCGCTGCTCGCGGTTGCTACGCGAAGTTTCTTCTGTTCGTCCTGCAAACGCTTTGCGCCGCGCGCGGTGATGTAATTGGTTGCTCCCGGAGGCAGTCCCGACGCTGATCGCTTCCGTCCGCTGCGCTCCGGAGGATCGACATCTTCTTTAATAAACGCCCTGCTCATCCAGAAAAGTATCGCCGCCACCGCCTCGCGCGTCTTTCGGAAAGAGAGATCCGCGCTTGGCGTGGCAGCCGCTCTGGCACGAATGTTAGCGACTTACTCCGCGCGCAAGGCAATCATCGGTTCGACACGACTAGCTCTGCGCGCGGGGATCCAGCAGGCGAGAAAGGCGATCCCGAGCAAGAGTAAGGTGACACACGTAAAGGTGATCGGATCGGAAGTGCTCACGCCATAGAGCAGGCTCTTCATCATGCTGGCGCCGCCGAAAGCGATGAGTAGCCCGCATGACGACCCAACCGCGGCGAGCAACATGCCTTGTTTTAAAATGAGCTTCTGCACGTCGGAAAGCTGTGCGCCAAGCGCCATGCGCAATCCGATCTCGCGCGTGCGTCCCGCGACAACGTGCGACATCACACCATAGATGCCGACCGCTGAAAGAATCAGAGCGAGCACACCGAAACTGCCGAGCGCGATCGCGGCCATGCGCGCAGGGAAAAGTGATGTGCCCATGTGTTCCTTCAGCGTCTTTGCTGCGTAAACGGAAATCGAGGGATCGAGGTTCTGGACTACCCCGCTCAACGCGGCTAACACCTGCCGCGGATGGTCGTGCGTGCGGGCGACGAGCGTAACCGTACCGCTGTAATCCTGATATAGAGGCGTATACAACGCTGGCTTGGGATCTTCGCCTAACGAGTTGTATTTTCCGTCGGGCACAACGCCAACAATTTCGAAAAACGGATCCTTAGGTCCATGCCAGTTGAAGCGCCGGCCAATCGGGTCCTGTCCATTGAAGAACTTTTTCACAAAGGTTCCTTCTTGTTTTCATCGTCGCGAAAATCGCGGCCGCGCAGTGGAATACCCATCACATCGAAATATCCGGGGCTGCTTTCGATCGGGATCGCGATCCCCAATGAGCTCGCGCCTTTGAACTCCGTCCCTTCGATGTAAATCGTGCTGTTATTGTAATTGAGACCGAGCGGAAGGTAATCAGTAAGCGCGGCATTTTCGATTTGTGGCAGCGCCTGCGCACGCTCAAGCACTTGCTTCTGAAACGCGCGGCCGCGTTGCTCGTCATAGCCTTGCAAGCTGACGTCGAACGAAATCGCGACCGCATTTTCCGGATTGAACCCGGGGCGCATCTTCTGAGCGGCTTGCAGACTGCGCACGATGAGACCGGCGCTAATGAGCAGAACTAACGAAAGGCTGACTTGCGCGACAACAAGTAAGTTGCGCAAACGCGAGCGACGGAACCCTCCCATCGATGATTCGTCTTTCAACGCGGGCACAAGTTGCGGCTTCGACGATTGCAATGCCGGAATGAGACTGAAGAGTACTCCCGTCGCGATCGAGAGGAATAGCGCGAAGGTGAGCACACGCCAGTCGGTACGCAGATCGAAGAGCAAAGTAACGTCGCTCGGCAAGCGAATGCCTCGCACAGCGCTATTAATTGCCGCAGCGAGGAATACGCCGGACGCGCCACCGCTCAGTGAAATGAGAAGACTCTCAGTGAGCAGTTGTCTGACGAGTCGTTGCTGGCTTGCGCCGACCGCAAGGCGGACGGCAATTTCCCGTCGCCGTTCCGTCGCGCGCGCGAGCAGCAGATTGGCAAGGTTCACGCACGCGAGCAAAATCACGAGCGCACCCACACCCGCAAGCACTCCAGTAAAGGCGAAGACCGAATTCGCAATATCGGGAATGAACAAGCCGGGTTTGCCGAGCCGAATGCCGCGCCCGACGTTCTCCGGATAATCCTGCGCGAGCTTCGCAGTAAGCGTCTCGAGCGCAGCCTTCGCTTGCGCGAATGACACGCCAGGCTTCAGGCGACCGACAGTGAAGAGATTGTTCGAGTCGCGCTTGTCGATCCACCTGCTCCCGGGTTCGATCGTCTTCGCCATCATTACCGGAACGAACATCTCCGGATCATAGGCGACCTCAGTGCCAACAAATCCCTTCGGAGCAACGCCGATAATCACAAACGGGCGGCTGTTGAGCTCAAAGGTCCTCCCCACGACGGCCGGATCGCCGCCGAAGCGGCGTTGCCAGCAGTTGTAACTAATCACGGCAACGGGATGTGAATCGGGCGTCTGATCTTCTTCGGGCAAAAATGAACGTCCGAGCATTGGCTTCACGCCGAGGACATCGAAGTAATTCCCAGAGACAAGATACCCCCACACGCGCTGGCTGGAGTTGTTGACTGTGAGACTGCTGACGACAAGGCGATAAACGAATAAGCCGGAGAAGACGGTGTTGCGATCGCGGTAGTCTTTGTAATTTGGGTACGACTGCAGCGACCATTCCGCGCCGTTGTGCAGTGTGCCGTAAAGCTCGACCAATTGCGAAGGCTCCTTTACGGCGAGCGGCCGCAGCAAAGCCGTATCCACCAAACTAAAGATTGAAGTGTTCGCCCCAATGCCGAGTGCCATGGAAGTAATGGCGAGCGCGGCAAAGCCGCGTTGTTTCATGAGTTGGCGAAAGCCGAAGCGGATATCCCGCAGAAGTGTTTCCATAAACCGCGCGAGGTTCTGCATTGTGAGATGCATCCCAGGCACGCTTTGGATTCAGGAAATTCGACTTTGAAAATCCGCAATCGGATCGTTTCGGCTAACAGCGTCGAGAATCCGAAGTTTATATATCCACGATCTTGGTCCGCACCTTGTCTTTGGTGGCGCTGCTTTTCTTGATGAGATGATCGAGTACAAGCTTAAACCGCCGGATCTCTCGAGCTTCCACCAGTTTCTCCTTCTGGTCGCTTCCGACGTGGCTGAGCTTAAGGAACTCCGTGACCGTCTGGTGCAGACTTAGCAGAGTCGTCGGTACATCTTGCAAGATTGCGGTCTTTCCTGCGCGAAACTTCACGTCGGCGAAGAATTCGTAGGCGCGCGTTTCCGGAGCTTCCACCGAAATCTGCTCCCACTTCCGGATATTCTTCGCCGCTGCCACCTTCGCCTTCATGTCATCCGCCGGATCATCTGGAATCAGGACTTGTAACTTGAAGTCCGGGA
>QHQV01000060.1 GCA_003219945.1 Verrucomicrobiota bacterium
CGGCCGATTTGCTCGGGCCCGCGCGAAAGAGAAGCACGGACGGGAGTTCGCCGCGTCCGAGATCGACGTCAGTGGCGACACACCGCGCGACATCGAGTGCGGCAAAGCGCTCGGCGCGCGGACAATCGCGGTCGCAACTGGCACATGGGCGCGGGATGAGCTTGCAAAGCATCACCCGGATTTTCTGATTGATGATCTCTCGAACGCGGAAACAATTATGGACACACTTGGATGGTGATCCATTCACGAATTGGACGGTGAAATGAAAAAAGATCCAGCCTCATCGAATATCACATCGCTTAATAGCCCTTCCAACGTTGTGCCGCTTAAGGGCGAAATCGATTTGCACGTGTCCCCGACGGTCACGGCGGCGCTTACCGAGGTGATCGACCAGAAACCCGAGCGATTGGTGGTCGATCTTTCTGAAGTAACCTACATCGACAGCGCGGGGCTCGCGGCATTGATTCAAGCGATGCAAAAGGTGGAAGGTTACGGAGGCAAATTCATGCTGTCCGGATTGCAGGAAACGGTGCGCTCGATCTTCGAAATCTCGCGACTCGATCAGGTCTTTCAGATTTTCCCGGACGCGGATGCCGCGCTGGCTGGATAATCTGACGACAGAGGACACTCACACCGCGACCCGTGTCAAAATCTCGAGCGTCTGCGCGACATTCTTCGAAATATCGAACGGCGATGCGCGCTTGGTATTGGCTGACCGGGCTGCGCCGCGGCGCGAGGGATCTGACCAAAATCGAATAGCGTCACGCAAGCGAACTAGATTTGCCGGGTCATCGACAATCGATCCGTGCACCTCGTTTTCAATGATTTCGCTAAAGCCATTGGAACGCGTTGTGATTACGGGTAACCCGCTGGCCAACGCTTCGAGACAGGCATTGGAGAAGGGGTCGTAAATTGTGGGCAAAATGAAGATGTCCGCAGCCGCGTAGAGCGGCGCAAGATCTGCAACTTCACCGAGAAATTGCACGGGATCCTCGCGCCAGAAACGCAGGCGCATCGTTTTATACGGCCTTGCGTCTCCCCGACCCGCGACTAGCAGCCGCATTTCTGGATTCTTGCAAAGCGCCATCGCTTCGATTGCAAACAGCAAGCCTTTGCGCTCCCAACCTGAGCCTGCAAACAACAGCGCAATTTGGTCGTGCTTGAGTTTCAGCTCCGCGCGACATCGGTCGCGCAGCGCAGGATCGAACGGGAATCTGTCGAGCGGAACGCCATTACGTACGAGATCGATCTTGTCTGCCGGGTAATGGTAACGATCGGTGATCTCGTTGGCAACCATTCGCGAAGCAGCGATCACCCTCCCAGCCTTCCGCTTGTCGAAGAGAGATTCCTCCAATTGTAACAAATCGCGATGCTTCCGGCTGGCCCCACGGACAAACTGCTTCAATGGGACCTCGAAATTTTTCCTCCGCGCAAGCCACGCGCGGTGGACTCCATCGCCGGCTCGATAGATACCGCAGTTCCAGACGCGTTCGAGGCTAAACAAAACATCGCACTGCAGCTGCGCCCGGATTTGCTCCAGCTCATCAGCAAACCCGATTACGGTCGCCGCCCTCACGCGCTTTATCGATCCAAATGGCCAGTGGTCCTCGGGCCATTCATTCGTCGTCACAAGCTGGACCTCTTTGCCGGCTTTGACGATTCCATCTGCAAGTCGTTTCAAGTACGCCTCAGCACCACCGCTCCGCGAATAACCGCGGCGAACGAAAGCGATTTTGAGTTGTTTTGTCATTCCAAGCGAAGTCGAGGGATCCCGTCGCCAATCCACTTTGAGGTCATTCCACGGGACTCCTCGACTTTGCTTCGCGTCGTTGGGAATGACAACTTTACACGCTCCACGTTCGCCAGAATACTTGTAGGCCAATGCTGGGTGAAACCCTAAATCCTCCTGCGCCACCGGTCCGTCCAGCGCCTGTGGCACGTACGCTACCGAGGCGCTTATTGTATTCGATCTTTGGTCGGATCGGCGGTTCTGGTCTTGATACAGACGCGTTTGAAACGTTGCGCGCGTCCTATCGCGGAGGATTCCTAGGTAAAGCTGTCGCGTACGATAACCGGCAGAAGGAGATTCCCGCTTCATTTATCCACTCCCTGCGGTGGCACCCGGTGCGCCTGATCTCCTTTGTTGATCGGCCCTACTATTACGGGGCCAAAAAGAAATATCTCGACTGGATCGCTTCACGGCACCTGGCGACCGGGCGTTACGATCTGTTTCATAGCTGGTCGGGCGATTGCTTGCGCTCGGTGCAAGTCGCGAAAAAACTCCGCATCCCGTCCATCGTTGAGATCCCTACCTGGCATCGGGACGGTGGCAAACAGAAAATCCACCAACCGGACAAGCCAGCATCGACAGGCGACGTTTCGATGTTTGAGAGGTGGAAAAACCGGCTGTTGCTGCAGCGAAAACGCTTTGTTAGAGAATATGAGCTCGCTGATCTTCTGCTGGTCTTATCAGGCAAGGCGGCCCAAACGTTTCGCGTCCGCGGTTTTCCAGAGGAAAAACTCTTTTATCTCCCCCGCGGCGTGGATGTGGAACGCTTCAAACCAGGCACGCGGCCGAAAAAATTCCGAGCAGTGTTCGCCGGCGCATTGATCAAACGGAAGGGAATTCAACACGTGCTCGAAGTCTGGCACCGCCTCAATCTGTCTGATGCGGAGCTGTGGCTAGTCGGATTTTTGCACGATGAAGCGAAGCCATTTCTAAAGGAGTTCTGGCGCGATAATATTCGCGTTGTCGGGTTCGTCCGAGACCCGGAGAATTATCTCAACCAAGGGACAATCCATGTTTTCCCCTCGCAATGGGAAGGCAGTGCGAAAGTCACATACGAAGCGGCAGCGTGCGGATTGCCGCAGATCACCACGCGCGAGGCGGGCGACGTGGTCCGGAATGGAATTGAGGGAATCATCGTAAAGCCGGGAGATATGAACGCAATTGCCACGGGGCTGGAGCATTTGTATCGACATCCGGAAATCGTGGACGAAATGGGCACGGCCGCTAGACGTCGCGTCGTGGAGAATTTTACCTGGGACCATTTTCGAATGCGATTGCTGGACGCATACGAAACCGCGATGCGCATGGCGCGATGATTTCACTCTGTAGCGGCGGTCTTTGACCGCCGAGCGTTTCGGCGCTCTCAGAGCGCCGCTACAGTAAAAAAACGCGGATGAAAATTCTTCTCCTGCAACTCAAGCGAATCGGCGATCTGATTTTGACTACGCCTGCGATTGCCGTATTGCGCAAGAATTTTCCGGATGCGCACATCACCCTCGCGGTTTCGAACGAATGCGCTGAACTGCTTCCCGCCATCTCGAACGTTGATCGCGTTCTACTCGCGCGACGCAATCTGCGAGACGTCGCGATGATTTCTTCTGTCGCAGGCAAAAGATTTGATTATTGCATCGACTTTACGCGGAATGATCGGTCGGCTTTTTTGACCCTATTGTCAGGTGCACGGAGAAGGGTTGCCTCGTACCGGGTCCGCGAGCAGTCCAAGACACGCGCCAAAGTTTACACTGATCTTGTTGGAGTCCGTGTGCGGGATATGCACACGATCGACTACAATCTGGCTTTGCTTGAGCCACTCGGCGTCCGTGCTGCTTCTTCCGCTCCGCAGCTTGAACTTCCGCAAACAGCGCGCGAAAAAGCTGACAGGCTTCGGCGTGATTGGAAAATCGCGCGACCTTACGTGATTTTGCATCCCGGCTCGGCTCGCCCAGAAAAACTGTGGGACGCTGCGCGATGGGCAGAGGTCATTGATCACTTCCGCGAAGACAACGAATTCGATCTTGTTTTGACGAGTGGGCCAGCCGCCCATGAGCAAACGCATATCGCGGCAATTACACACCGCACGCGGCAAAAATTCATCGACCTATCTGGAAAAACCGATTTGCTTACGCTGGCGGCGTTAGTTGGGCAGGCGCAACTGCTCGTGACAGTCGATTCGGCGCCAGTGCACTTCGCGGCTGCCTCACATACGCCTCAGGTGATCCTGTTTGGGCCGACGAATCCGTTTCATTGGCGACCAACGGATAGTCCGGCATTGATTTTACATGGAAAATCGGGGGCCCCTGTGACCGAATTTGCGTCGATTCGGCCTCGTTTCCCGATGAGCGAAATCTCGACGGAAGCGGTGATCAGTGCTATGGATTCGCTGCTGCCGCGTCATGCGGCGGCGCACAGTTCATGAGCGGCGCGAAACCGGCTAAGAAAAAGCAGTCCCTCTGGCAAACGTTACGTGCAGCCTCGGGTCCGTACCGGCGGCTCCTCGGCTACATTAAGCCGTACAAGGCCCGTTTTATCGTGGGTTTGGTTTTGGGCTTTGCGTACGGCGGAGTCAGTTCGCTTTTGCCGCTCGCCATTTCCCGGGTAACAGGCACGATTTTCCATGGGGCTGCTCCTAATCCAACGACTCTCGGATCCAATTTAGGAGCCTTGGATACAGGGCCAAAGATCAATTCGATTGTTCTCATCTGCCTCGCCATTCCAGCGATCATGACGGTGCGCAGCCTTTGCTCGTACGGAAATACCTACTGTATGCAATGGGTGAGCAACAAAGTCGTCACCGATATTCGAGGTCAGCTATTCAACAAGATGGTACGCCTTTCGATGGACTTCTTTAACAGGATGCGCTCAGGCCTGTTAATTTCGCGAGTTACCAACGAGACCCGCGTCGTGCAAATGGCTTTGACTGCCGTTAGCAGCGATATTTTTAAGCAACCCGTACTGATCGTTGGCGCAATCAGCGTTCTATTTCTAATGGACTGGAAGTTCACGCTGATCACACTGGTTCTCTTTCCAACCTGTTTGTTGCCGCTCCGCATCTATGGACGTCGCGCGCGCAAAGCGCTGCGGGGTCAGTTTGAAGGCATGGGGGAAATGGTAGTGACGATGCAGGAGACATTCGCTGGCATTCGGGTGATCAAGTCATTCGCGCGTGAAGCCCACCAGGAAAAGGAATTCAAGCGCAGCAATCAAA
>QHQV01000061.1 GCA_003219945.1 Verrucomicrobiota bacterium
AGCAGCGCGAGCGGCGTATGCACACGATTTTATTATGGCCCAGCCGAAGGCCTACGAAACAGTGATTGGGGACAAAGGATGCCTTCTTTCCGGCGGTCAGCAGCAGCGTCTTGCCATCGCGCGCGCGGTCCTGAAGAACGCGCCAATTCTTTTACTGGATGAGGCAACTTCATCGCTCGATTCTGAATCCGAACAACAAATTCAAAAGGCTCTGGCCGAACTGGCGACTGGCCGCACGGTAATCGCCATCGCACACCGGCTATCCACCGTTTTGTCCGCCGATCAAATCATCGTGATGGATGGCGGCCGCATCAAAGAGATTGGAACACATGTCGAATTGCTCGAAAAATCCGGCTACTATCGGCGGTTGTACGATCACCAATTCAATCGTATTCCGGAAGAGGCGGCGACTGAGCCAGCCTTTGCAATTGAAGAGTTGGTCTAGCGACCACAGTTAAGAAGTTAAAAGAGTTGCGATGCTAAAAACGAGGGCGGGAATAGCGTGCTGTGACATTGCAGCCACTCGACTTTTTAACCATTAATCTTTTTAACTTCTTACTCCGCCTTTTAAGCCATGCCGTTTAACATCGACCTGCATACACATTCTTTTTTTTCCGGGGACGGTGTCTCCAGTCCGGAAGACATGATCGCAGCCGCGCGCGCCAAAGGTTTGCATGGCATTGCTATCACCGATCACAACACATGCGATGCGGTCAATTATCTCCTCCAAAAAGGCTTGATGCGACTGGACGGATTGCCCGTTGAGGATTTTCTCGTTCTCCCAGGAGTGGAAGTGACGACCGCCGATGGCCATCTTCTCTGCATCGGGGCGGAGCTTCCGTACCTGAAAGGAAAACCGGCACGCGAGGTTTGCGACATGATC
>QHQV01000062.1 GCA_003219945.1 Verrucomicrobiota bacterium
TTGACTCAGTTTCTCGGCGGCATTTCTAATGCGAACAAATTCATAACCGTATTGCGCCCAAATTAATCGGCATTGCTGCGGGAGATTCACGGGAATAACATGCAGCTATGCCAAAAAGCATGTTATCATCGACAATCTCAGGAAAGCCGGCTGGAGTTGGGCTGCGTGTCAGCGATTGATTTCAACAGAGAAGAATCTTTGTTGCAGATGCGCACGGACGAAGGAAGGCGCTTTATTGCGCATGCCGACGAAAAGCTCAGCGCGTTTGTTGAACTTGAACCTCAGGTGTTAACGGTGAATTTTTATCGAGCATCAATTCATGCCGATGACTAATGACAACCGGCGAGTAACTGATCTGAGGTCAGCTGTATTGCTCGGGCTTCCAAGCAGCGTAATCTACGGCATGGTTCGCGTGACATCTGGCCGGAACAACTTTGGGCAGGTATGTCTTCTCCTTGGCATCCTGCTTTATGTTGGATGCAAGAAATCGCAGGAGGCGGCGAAAATAACACCAAGCCCACTTTCTCCTGGCCAGATTCAACAGCCCGGTTCAATCCAAGCTAAAATTGAAACCTGTTCGTTGGTGACCAAAGAAGAAGTCGCCGCTATTCAGAAGGCAACCATCACGAACGCGAAGAGCAGCGCTGCGCCAAGCGGTAATTTGGTCATGTCCCAATGTTATTACAGCGCGAAAGAACCAAACATGTCGGTCAGCCTTGCCATTCTTCAACCAAGTTCTCGAAGTACTGCTGGAAGCGAGGCCAGAGACTATTGGGAGAACACGATGCGTGGCTCCGCAGAAGAGTCAGCCGGTGATACGCGACATGATGATGAAGGTAGCCGGAGACGTGAAAAAGCCCAGGAAGAGCAAAAGAGGAATCCAGCGAAGAAGATTGAGGGTGTAGGTGAGGAAGCGTTTTGGAGCGGCAACGGGGTCGGCGGAGCGCTCTACCTTCTCCACAAGAACGTGATCGTCCGGATTAGCGTCGGCGGTCCGGACGATCAGGAGACGAAGATCACGAAATCAAAGGCACTGGCCGCAAAGGCGATCGCTAGATTGTGACAATCCCCTAGTCGAATGATTTATTTACAAAAACCGCCGTTTTGCAGGCGACCGTTCGCGCCCACGAAAGCGAATTCCTAAGTCAGTTCGCCAGCGGACTGAGCTGGGCGGGAGGGCGAAGCCGCAGGTGATCCATCTATACTCCTGCTCATGAAAACAAATTTCTCGTCCTCTGTTTCGGCCCGTTCAACACTCGCTGTTTTGTTTTGCCTGACCGGCATCGGGCTGCTTTGTGTAATTCCGTTGATCGGCACCCGCGCGCAGTTGCCAGCTAATCCTGCAACTTTTAGCGGCCAGTCGATGCAATCCAAGCCTATCCATGTTCGTCGGTCCCATCGGTCTTTACCGTACCGCCAGGGCAGGCGCGAATCATTGTTAATGTCAACGCGACCGTTCCGACAAACGACCTCGCTGTGACGCTGCTACAAGGGACTGGAGCAACTGCGCAATTCCTTCACACTGAAGACAATGGCGTTGGCAACGAGGTGTTCGTATATGAGCCTGCGGGAGGAGTTCTGCCGGGCAATTATAGCGTGCAAGTGTGCGCATCCTCGAACCCGCTCGCCCCGTTTGCGCAGCCTTATACCTACGCTGGAACTTTTACGTATAACGACACGGCCGTTTCGGTATCATGTCCACCAAACTTCACTGAAACGCTGCCAGCCGCGCCGGTAGCGAGCGGCGCGAAAGTGGGCTACGAGAACTTCGAAGCACCAGGCGTTCTGACGCAAATCACGCAGACTAGCTCGGGTGCCTTTACCGTTGAATACCTGGGCCACAGCGCGATTGAACCTTCGATCGGAGTTAACTGGCGGACGGGAGCGGTTAACTACAAATCCGATTTGGAGACACTGTTTGTAACATTCGGGGCCAATGGCCTGGCAAGCTGGGTAAATCGGCGCGCCCCTACCTCCCAGTTCATCGACTCCGATCCAATCGGATTCACCGATCGCGACACCGGCCGTGTCTTTGTAAGCGAGCTGACGCTGCTCTCCCCCGATACGGTCAAGATCTCCTACACCGACAATGACGGGCAGACCTGGGTCCCCGATCAAACCGGTGGGATCGCGTCGGCCGTAGACCATGAAACGATTGGCGGCGGGCCCTATCACGCGCCACTCACTTCGCCGCCCCCACCGGCTTACCCGAATGCGGTCTATTATTGCTCCCAGGATTTGGAAACAGCGCTCTGTTCGCGCAGCGATGATGGCGGGCTCACTTACGGTCCTTCGATTCCGATGTATGTCGGCACTCAGTGCGGCGGATTACACGGCCATGTGAAGGTGGCGCCTGACGGGACCGTTTACGTCCCCAATCGTGACTGCAGCGGCACCCAATCGGTCGTGGTATCGGAAGACAATGGCGTGACATGGGCGATTCGGCCGGTGAACACTTGCACTTACGCTGCCAAGCCGTCCCTCATTGGCCAGGGTGATGATCCGGCATTGAGTATCGATGCATCCGGCCGCGTCTATTTCGCTTTTTCTAACTTTGGAACCAGTGCCGGCGTAGCGGTATCAGAGGATAAGGGTAACACTTGGAGAAATATGTTCGATGTGGGCGCCGCCTACGGGGTCCATAATGTTGCCTTTCCGACAGCGACGGCGGGTGATGCTGGTCGCGCCGCCGTGGCGTTTTACGGCTCAACTACGCGTAACGGAACTTCGACCGGCAACTCGAACGACACAACCTTTACCGGCGTGTGGCACCTCTACGTCGCGCACACGTTCGACGGCGGCAACACATGGACAGTTTCCGATGCGACACCGACCATGCCAATGCAACGCGGTGGCCTCTTGCGCGGTGGGGGAGCCGATACAGTCCGCAATCTGTGCGACTTCTTCGACATGACTACGGATGCGCAGGGTCGCGTGCTGGTCGGTTACGATAACGGCTGCGCTGGTGGTCCGTGCTCGCAAGCGTTGCCCACGGCGCACGGGAATGCCTACTCGGTTGCAGCCACTATCGCTCGCCAGTCGAGCGGCCGACGAATGCTCGGCGCGTTTGATCCGACCGCTCCCACCTCCGTGCCGGGCATGCCATTCGTGACGCAGCGGCGCGTCAACGGCGTTGTCCACCTCGGATGGAATGAGGCGGACACCGGTAATCTGCCTATCACTAAATATCGGATCCTGCGTGGTATATCGCGCGGAGCCGAAACGGTCCTGACGAACATTTCCGGTTCACCGACAAGTTATGACGACATGACCGCCACCGATCCGACGAAGACGTATTACTACAAGGTCGTTGCCTTCAACAGGGCTGGGCAGTCGGTGCCAAGCAATGAAGTTGCGGCGCCGTTTGTCGGTACCACATGTGATGGGTTGATTATCCACCGAAATGATCCAAGCCATCCAGAGGCTACCGGTGGTTACATCTTAACAGCGGCGCCGACTGGTCCGACCCCCGCGCCAGTACCAACGCCACCACCCGGCAGCACAGTGCCGCAATTGTTGATCGATTATATTGCGGTTGCGGAACCGCCATCGATGCCCGGGTACTTCATGTTCAAAATGAAAGTTGGCGACCTCTCCAGCGTACCGCCCAATAGCCGGTGGAGAATAGCCTGGGATTACTCGCCCACATCAAACCCTAACACGCAGATGTATTACGTCGGCATGGCGACTCGTGCGCCCGGGAATGCGCCCACATTTGAATACGGCACGCTGGGAGATGCTGGAGTTCCAGCCATTCTTCTACTGTCTGAAACACGGCTCGGAGATCTCACCAACGACGGTGTCAGCCATTATGACAGTGACGGCACAATTACGATGTACGTTCCCAAAGCTGCCGTGACAAATCATCCTGAGCTAGGGCCCGGCGTTGGCAATCCAAGGGTTGGTGATCTGTTGGGTGCAATTGGCGGTAAGACCATCACTGGCGATACGCCGCAGACAAACACCCTCGAGCGCTCGACGACATTCGTCGATCACACTTTTGTGAAAGGCAACTCGGACAACAGCTACCCCGCTGCCACTTACGTGGTAGTAGGTAACGTCAGCTGTGGCCCCGCTCCGACACCCACACCCACTCCTAGGCCTCACCATTCGCCACACTAGCTCCGCGTAACATGCGTTGCCGAACTCCCCGTGTGTTTCAATTGCGTACCAGCCGCATCGTAAACACGAATCACGATTGGTGTGAGCGACTGTAGACGTTCGCGTAGCGACGGCGTTTCGTGACAGGTTCCGGTCTTGTCATACCACAGCCTACTGAACGGCAGCGCCTCGAAATCAGATTGACGCCGCGTTTGTTTTGTGCGGGCGGACTTCGTAAACGTGCAGCGCCTCGTTCGACGTTTTCGTTTCCGATTGGCCGCCAGCTTTACTCTTTGTGATCGCGGCGGTGTGGGGATCTGCTCAGGCTCGGTACGTATAATCGCTGCAATTCGCAGCTTGAATTCCTGAACGCTTTCGACTCGGGTCTGTTGCTTCATTGCTCAACAGCTTCTCTAACGTTTTCGACCTGCTCCTTTATCGCATTAACTTGCGGATGCACCTCACTGATCAAATCGTGCTCCCTCTGCGAAAGCGTTTCGACGCGCCTTGTCATTTCATGTAGCTCTTCCAACAAGGCGTCCTGACGGGATGAGATGCGATGCATCCACCAGAAGCACACAGCCCAACAGAGGGTTCCGACGCAGCTCAGCACTAATGCCATTGCGTCGAGATTTTGCAGGGTCGATCCGGTTACGATGATTTGCTGTCGCGGTTACGCGACGGTAGCTCTCTGCTTCATATTCGATTGCGCCAAGGATTCGGTTGTGTCGTGAACCTCGAGAGTTCTCAGGTGCCCTTGTAAATCGCCACGTGGCCCTTAAATGAGCACAGCGCCTGGTGCGTCGGCTATCTTGGACTTTTCCGTTGCTAAAATGGGACGGGAGCGATCTATCTGCCGCCCCAAACACTGCCCCGTAGCATCCCGGATGGTCTCAGTCGTTGGCTGTCAACGGCGAACAATCTGGATTGTGGATGCCCCGTCCCGGCGAACGCTTGAAACGATCAACAGCTCGTAGGAGGAAGAAGTGAGCAATAATTAACAAACTCATATCGACAGTGTAGACACCGTTTGTTATGTGCGCAGCCCGCAAAAAGTAACACTGCTGTCAATCCTTTTATCGGGTCGAACAACTCGTTGTGTATGCCGACGAAACGCTGATTGCGTTTGCGGAACTGGAATCGGCGATTCGCGCTTGACTGATGAGTCGGTGCGTTAGCTGCGGACTACGTACAAGAGCATTTATCTAAATTCATAATCAAAAACCTGAGATTATTGAAGGCCCGATCAAAGCTCACGATTGAGTACTGACAATCTCAAGAAAGCCGGATGGACTTCGGGCTGTATCTCAAGCACGGATCACAACGGGCGACAATTTTTCAGTTTTTCGGCGAATGCGGCGGCACAAGGTTAAGGTGTGCCTGATGGGGCTCGGCCGTCGCCCTGCTGGTATCGGACTGGGGTTATTGAGTTCATACGCAGCAAGGTCCGCCTCCGCGCTTAACAGGATTCGTCTAAGGACACTTATCGCCGGGCAGGATTAGAGCTGCCCGGCTTTTTTCGCTCCCCACGGCCGAAACGAATGTGAGCGGGAAAAGGTGCTCTCCCGATTGCGTGAGGCGTGCGCGGCACCGGCCCTAGCGCGGGGAAATCCTCACGGTCGGGCCAAATCCAATCGTGGCCCAGCGCCGCGATTGTATTTGAGCCAGGCTCCGACAAAAACTGTCGTAGGTGCTGGCATTGTTAAGCACGACGAGAGTTCACCATTGTTTGAAGCGTGCTCGAGCGTCTCCAATCACATTGCCCTGCCTTTTACTTCCGACACGCGGTAAGTAGATG
Source organism: Verrucomicrobiota bacterium (assembly GCA_003219945.1). Taxonomy (GTDB): domain Bacteria; phylum Verrucomicrobiota; class Verrucomicrobiia; order Chthoniobacterales; family UBA10450; genus Udaeobacter. The sequence goes on from QHQV01000062.1 coordinate 5,900, forward strand.
TTGGCAGACGCGGCGGCTTAGAACAGGCCGAGCAATTTGAGCACGATCACGATAACGACGATCACTCCAATTATGTAAAAAATGTTTCTATTCATGTTGGCAATTGATACCCGATCGCGGTTCGCGATAACACCTTTTTGTTTCTTAAAGCGACATTCCTAACGATGGAAAAGTAAACCGATCACGAAACCAACCCCGAGCGCGGTGAAGACCGCCTTCGTCGGGTTCTCGCGGACGTATTGCTTGCTGCCGTCCTGGAAACTGCGGACGCGATGGAGCGCATCGTCCCAGACTTTCCCGCGCGGGCGATATTTATCGCCTGTTGCGCCTGCCGCCGAGCTGAGATCTTCCGCCGCTTTACGAGCACGGCTCACGTCGCGCTCTGCTTCTTTTTCCGAGCGCGGAGGCACCGCAGAGCCTTGATCCATTTGGGTTGTGTCAGCCATAGATTTTACCTTAGGATTTCGGTGCCGATGCTTCGCTGACGGTGCTGATGTCCTCAGCGCCAGCGGTCTTGAAAATCTTCTTCGCCCGATCAACATCTTCGCTTTCATCCGTGTGGACGGCGATCAGATAATTCCCCTTTTCCAACTTCTCCGCGTAGCGCTTTGCCTCAATCTCTGGAATGCCGAGACCGATCAGACCGCCCACGATACCGCCGGTCGCTGCTCCGACGGCTGCGCCACTGAGTGCCGCCATAATTGGCCCAGCGGCGATAAGCGGGCCTACGCCCGGAATTGCCAATGCGCCAATTCCTGCCAGTAATCCAAGCACCCCGCCCGTCGCGCCGCCAGTAGCCGCGCCAGTTGTCGCGCCTTCTGGGGCCTTAGTGGCTTTAACGTGACCAACATCACGCGTGCCGCCTGTGTCGGGCATCAGCACTGAAATTTCTGAGGTCGCGAAACCTTCTGCTTGGAGCTGCTCGACAATTCGCTCGGCCTGGGCGTGTGTAGTTGCAATACCGAATACTGATTTAGACATAATGATTTTCTTTCGTTTGTATGATGTTGTATTTTGTTTGTGTGAGGTTGTTGTTAGTTCGACCCTTTAACGTCGAGTTGATCGTTAATCTTGGCACCGCCAGCCGCTGATCTTGCGAGCTGATCAATTTTCGCCTTTTCTTGCGCGTTCTTAACGGGTCCGCGGAGTGTAACTTGGCCGTTGTCCGTAATGATTTTGATGTTCTTCGCAGGTGTTGAAAGCTCGCTATCTTTCACTAACGCCTGCCGTATAGCCTGTGTAATCTTTAAATCGGCAGAACTGTTTGACTGATCGCCAGAGGTCTGCGTTTCACTGGAGCGATCTCGCTCGTTTATTGAGGTGTTGTCGGGTTTCGTCTTCTCGTCAGCAGCCATTACGGCTAAGCTAACTGCGGTAAGACAAGCTAAAACTAATGAAGTTCGTTTCATATGCATCATCGATTTGAACCAGCATCTGCCGATTCCGTTTCACTGACCGCCTCTGGATTGACGATGCTTTCAGCTAATCGGTTTAGAATCTCATTTGTTTCAGATTCTTCATCGAGGGTAGATTGCAGAAGCCTCGCCTCTTCATCCTTACCCAAAAGGTTGGCGAAAGTGCGAACGCTGCCGTAGCTCGCGATTTCGTAATGTTCGACCTTCTGTGCGGCAACGATTATTCCTGCATCAAGAACCGACTCTTCACCGTCTTCTTCCAAGATTTCCGATCCTTCCTCGATGAGTCCCTTCATTCCATGGCAAGTCTTGCCTTTAGGACTTTCGTCAAGCTGCTCAAACAGCTGTTCGAGCCTTTCAATATGTCCTTTTGTTTGTTCCAGATGCTTTTCAAAAGCATCTTTCAATTCAGGCGATGAAGCCCCCTTTGCCATC
>QHQV01000233.1 GCA_003219945.1 Verrucomicrobiota bacterium
GTTCACTGTCATTGCGCCGGATTTGCCGGGAATCGGCGACTCATCGATTCCGGACAAGATCGACATGTTGGAAGCGGCGAAGCAAATCCATGACTTGGTTCGTTCCTTGAAGATCGATAAGGCGCGCGTGGTGGGACACGACATCGGGCTGATGGTGGCGTACGCCTACGCAGCGCAATTCCCGGGCGAAACGGAGAAGCTCGCGGTGATGGATGCGTTTCTTCCCGGCGTCGCCGGATGGGAACCGATCTACAATAATCCGAATACCTGGCATTTTCGTTTCAACGGCGAGTATCCAGAGAAACTCGTGAAAGGACGAGAGCGGACTTACTTCGAATACTTCTGGAATGTACTCGCCGCCGACAAAACGCGATCGATTCCCGAAGCGGATCGCAGAGCTTACACCGAAGCTTATGCGAAGCCGGGTCGAATGCGCGCGGCATGGGCGTATTTTGCGTCGTGGCCGCAGCTGGCGAAAGATTTCGCGCAGCTTTCGCAAACGAAACTGGCGATGCCGGTGTTGTCGATCGGCGGCGACAAATCGTTAGGCAACGAGCTCGGCGCGCAAATGAAACTCGTCGCGGATAGCGTGACCGTAATTGTATTGCCAAACACCGGTCATTGGATGTTGGAAGAAAAGCCGAAAGAAACCACTGACGCACTAGTGAACTTTCTTTAAATCCGCGCGAAGGACCCGTAACGATGAGAACGGCCTACTGGATTCCGGCTTGTCGGGGTCCGTTGTTATTGATAACGCACTACGTGACCTTGTGCTTCTCCGCCGCCGTTGATCATGGGCGATCCAAACGGGCGCGTATGAAGATCGGAATACAGGCGTATCGTTTGGCTAGGCCGACGCTTCTCGCGATTTTATTGAGCGGCCCGATGGCATTACGTGCGAAATCAAGAGCGCTAGCAGAGTTAAAACACAGATCCAGCCAAACCAGTCACCGGTTCGTGTGTAGAATGTTTGCTCGTCCGCGACGCTTAGCCGCCCGCTAAGCGAAACGAATTCACCAGGCACAGTCGCTTTCTCCGCGAGGATCCGGCCGCGACTATCGCTTAAAGTCAGAAGCCCGTTGCGTCCTGCCCGCGCAAGCGCGAAACCATTTTCCACGCCGGGCAGAACAGCCATACGGGCGTGCAGCCAGCGGTCGAGATCGAAATCCCACGCGGGCACAAGCAGCACG
>QHQV01000445.1 GCA_003219945.1 Verrucomicrobiota bacterium
TTTCTCGTCGGCTTCCAAGTCCTTCACATTATCGAGCGCCTTCTGCGTGCGCAGGAATGCGACACCGCCGCCAGGGACGATGCCTTCCTCGACCGCGGCACGCGTGGCGTGCAACGCGTCTTCGACGCGAGCTTTCTTCTCTTTCATCTCAGTCTCGGTCGCAGCGCCGACGTTGATGACTGCAACGCCGCCGGCGAGTTTCGCCAGGCGCTCTTGCAGTTTCTCTTTATCGTAATCGCTGGTCGTCTCTTCAATCTGACGACGGATCTGAGCGACCCGGCCCTGGATATCAGCACTCTTGCCTGAACCTTCGACAATGGTGGTGTTCTCCTTGTCAATGGTGACGCGCTTGGCCTTGCCCATATCCTCGAGCTTGATGTTCTCAAGCTTGATACCAAGGTCTTCGCTGATCAGTCTGCCGCCGGTCAGCACCGCGATATCTTCCAGCATCGCCTTGCGACGATCACCGAAGCCCGGAGCTTTGACGGCGCAGACCTGCAACGTGCCGCGCAATTTGTTCACGACCAAAGTAGCCAGCGCTTCGCCTTCCACGTCCTCAGCAATGATGAGGAGCGGCCGGCCGGCTTTCGCCACTTTCTCGAGCAGCGGAAGCAAATCCTTCAAACTCGAGATTTTTTTCTCGTAAATGAGGATGTAAGCGTTTTCGAGAATGGCTTCCATCGCCTCGGCGTTGGTCACGAAGTAGGGCGACAAATAACCTTTGTCGAACTGCATGCCCTCGACCACTTCCAACGTGGTCTCGATCGATTTCGCTTCCTCGACGGTGATCGTGCCGTCTTTGCCGACTTTGTCCATGGCGTCGGCGATGATCTCGCCGATCGTCTTATCCCAGTTGGCCGAAACGGTCGCGACCTGTGCGATCTCGGTGCGATCGCTGACTTTCTTCGAGAGCTTCTTCAGCTCTTCGACGATTGCGTCGACACCTTTCATGATGCCGCGCTGCAACGAAGTCGGGTTCGCGCCGGCAGTGACGTTGCGCAGACCTTCGCGGTAAATGGATTCCGCGAGGATCGTCGCTGTGGTCGTGCCGTCGCCCGCGACGTCCGAAGTCTTGGACGCGACTTCACGCACGAGCTGGGCACCCATATTTTCATACGGGTCTTCGAGCTCGATCTCTTTCGCGACTGTCACGCCGTCCTTGGTGATCGTGGGGCTGCCGAATTTCTTGTCGAGAATGACGTTGCGGCCGGATGGCCCGAGCGTCGCCTTCACGGCTTTCGACAGTTTTTCGACACCGCGCAACAACGTGTGCCGCGCATTTTCATCGAATTGTAATTGTTTAGCTGCCATAAGTTTTGTTGTAGCTGTTGGTTGATTGTTGATCGACGGATTATCCAATGATGCCGAGGATGTCGTCCTCGCGCATGATCAGATAATTTTGATCCTCGATTTTGATTTCGGTGCCGCCGTATTTCGAGATCAGCACCTTGTCGCCCTTCTTCACCGTGAAATCGACTTTCTTTCCGTTGTCATCGATTTTGCCGGTGCCTAAAGCGACCACTTTCCCCTCTTGTGGTTTTTCCTTGGCGGTATCGGGGATGATGATCCCGCCTTTTTTCATTTCCTGCTCTTCGAGCGGCTGCACCAGCACCCGGTCTCCGAGAGGTCTTACATTAACTGCTGCCATAGGTCTTCGTTACTCCTTGGTTTGTTTTTTGGGTTACGCCGGCGGCCCCGAAAACGTCGGAACCGTCGACAAATTGTTATCAGCGAAATGTGCTAGACATCGCCGCTTACTTCTTCTTGTTCTCGTCTACCACTTCGAACTCCGCATCGACGACGTCGCCGCCGTCGCGTTTACCTGCGCCCTCTTCTGCGGCGCCGCCTGGCTGTGCTTCGGGCCCGGGTTGCGGCCCTGGACGCGGACCGGCCTGCGCTGACGCCTGCTTGTAAAGCTCGGCGCTGATGTCCTGGAATTTGCTCTGCAGATCGTCATAATTGCGCTTGATCGCGTCGGTGTCGTTGCGATTGATCGCGTCGCGCACCGCAGCAATGGCGTCTTCGACCTGCTTTTTCTTGTCGCCCGAGATCTTGTCGCCGAGTTCCTTGAGCTGTTTCTCGGATTGGTAGGCCAGCATGTCGGCATTGTTCTTGATCTCGATTGCTTCCTTCGCCTTCCGATCTTCTTCCGCGTGCGATTCGGCTTCTCTTTGCATCCGCTCGACTTCCTCTCTGTT
>QHQV01000063.1:0-551 GCA_003219945.1 Verrucomicrobiota bacterium
GGCCGGGGCAAGCTCGAACGTTTGGCCTCTATCGTTGCGGATCTTCCGACGAGCGCACGGGCGCATGTTAATTACGGTACCGAACTGCAGGAGGCTGGGCGAACCGATGAAGCGGCCAAAGAATTCGCTGAGGCGATACGTTTAAGTCCTGGCTCGGCGAAGGCGCACGTTAATCTTGGATCGCTATTGACGGCGAAGGGAGAGCTCGACGAGGCGCAGAGCCATTTTGAGAAAGCATTACGGGTCGAGCCGAGCAATGCTGAATATCATTCTGGCTACGCGTACCTCTTGGACCAACTCGGTCGCAATGACAAAGCCGCAGCTGAATGTGAGACGGCTATTCGTTTGGCGCCGAAGTCTCCGCAAGCGCATTATAGCTATGGCGCGTTCCTGGAAAAACACGGAAAACCAGAAGAAGCAATCGCGAAATATCGCCAGGCGTTGCAATATGATCCAAATCACGTCGATGCTCACATCGATCTTGGCAATTTGGTTTTTGAAACTGGCGAGACTGCCGAAGCGACAGAGCATTTCCAGAAGGCATCCACACT
>QHQV01000063.1:566-7244 GCA_003219945.1 Verrucomicrobiota bacterium
ATTATCTCGGCAAAATTTTCATGCGCGAGGGCAACGTGTCGCAGGCGATAGCACAATTCGAAGAAGCGCTGCGCCTCCATCCTGATTTTCCTGAGGCGGAGCAGAACCTGCGCATTGCCAAAGGCACCAGCGCTCAGCCTCGTTGACGCAAATTACACGAATTGCCACCAATTCGGTAACGTTCAGGCCAAGTCTTGAATCGATTCGTGTCAGTTCGTCAAGTCCGTATCTCACTCTTGAGACGGGACTGGTTTTGGGCGCTGCTCTTAATTGCTTTCGTTTCCATTGCTTACGCCCAGGTTTTTCGGGCGCACTATATTTGGGATGATGAATCGCATCTGACGCGGAATCCCTGCGTCATCGGTCCGCTCGGGTTGAAGGAAATCTGGACCACTGCGCAGGCGGTCTATTATCCGCTCGTGCTAACCACGTTTTGGACGCTGCACAAATTTATCGGGCTAAATCCGTTCCCATATCACCTTCTCAACGTCTTGTTGCACGCCGCCTCGGCCGTTCTGCTTTGGCGCATTCTAGAATTACTCAAAATTCGCGGTGCATGGCTTGGGGCCGCACTTTGGGCTTTGCATCCCGTAATGGTGCAATCGGTCGCGTGGATAACTGAACTTAAGAACACGCAGTCTTGCGTGTTTTATCTGCTCTCAATTCTTTTCTTTTTGAAGTGGAAGGATCAAGGAGGGGCGGTCTCCAGACCGCCCCAGCGGCAGACTGGAGGCCGTTCCTTCCTTTTCGCTTTGTCTCTACTTTTTTTTCTCCTCGCGACACTGAGCAAGCCTTCTGTGGTGATGCTGCCGTTCGTGCTCGCGCTCTGCATCTGGTGGATGCGAGGAAAAGCTCGTTGGCGCGATGTGCTGACTCTCACTCCATTTGTTCTGATCTCAGCGCTCGCGAGCGCGTGGACGATTTGGGAACAGAAATTTCACGCACGCGCGATTGGTCCGGATTGGGCCCAAACCTTTCCGGAACGTCTGATTATCGCTGGTAAAGCCATTTGGTTCTATCTTGGTAAACTGGTGTGGCCGCATCCTTTGATCTTCATCTATCCACGGTGGCAAGTTGATTCTTCGAAAGTTGTTGCATATCTCCCGTTGCTGGCAGCACTAGCCGGTCTCGCTCTTTTGTGGTTTATCCGCGCTAAATGGGGCCGTGCTGTGTTCTTTGCCTCCGCTTACTATGTGATCTCACTATTTCCTGTGCTCGGCTTTTTCAGCGTGTTTTTCTTTCGTTATTCATTTGTCAGCGATCATTTTCAGTATCTGGCCAGCATGGGTCCGCTCGCGTTGGCCGGAGCAGGGATTGCAATTCTTTTCGGTCGAGTTTGTGGAACGCCGACCGACTTCGTGCCTCACCTGCACGCCGTACTGCCATCGGGCAGCACGATCCGTATTCCGCGATGGCGATTGGTTTTGAGCGGTGGCCTCTGCGGAATCCTTCTGGTATCGCTGGGCTTTTTGACGTGGCGGCAGACCGCGGAATATCACAATCTCTTCTCGTTATACACGGCGACGTTACAAAAAAATCCTAGTTGCTGGATGGCGCATTACAATCTCGGCATCGTTCTGAGCGAGCAGGGAGAAACGAATCAGGCGATCGATCATTACAGGCGAGCTGTTGGCCTGCGACCTGATTACGCGGAGGCGCACTACAACTTGGGCCGCCTTTTGGTCGAGCAAGGTCAGCTTGACGACGCAATTGCTCATTACGAAAGAGCCACTGCGACTGATCCCGCTGATGCAGAAGCACAAAATAATCTCGGTGTTACGCTTTTCGGGATCGGACGTGCTGATGACGCGATTGCGCATTATCGGAAGGCGCTGGAAATTCGGCCCGACTACGCTGAGGCCTCGTGTAATCTTGCGAACGCACTCATAGCCAAAGGCGATTTCGATGGTGCCATCGCCCGGTACAGGGCCTGCCTCGCAGCCATACCCGACCATGAAGAAGCGCGATACAATCTCGCGAGCGCTCTTCTGCGCAAAGGCCGGGCTGATGAAGCTATCATCCAATATCAAAAAGTCCTCCAGATGCATCCTGAGAGCGCAGACGCTCACGCTAACCTGGGCAGTGCCTGGCTTGCCAAAGGACACGTTCCAGATGCAATAGAGGAGTACACAAGGGCACTGCAAATTTCCCCCGAGAATTTAGCGGCGCTAAGTAATCTGGCATGGTTGTTGGCAACGTCAGCCGATCCTTCTTTGCGGAACGGATCGGAGGCTGTGCGGTTGGCTGAGCGCGCCGACTCCGCAAGTTCGAGGAGCGAGACTCACCCGACCATTCTCCGCATTCTGGCGGCAGCCTATGCCGAAGCCGGCCAGTTTGCCGCGGCTAAAGAGACCGCTCGGAATGGTTTGCAGGCAGCGAACATGCAAGGCAACACTGCTTTGGCCGATGCACTACAGAGCGACCTCGCGTTGTACGACTTGGGTTTGCCGTTTCACAAATAACCCGCGCCGCTGCCGTCCACTGGTTCAGGCGGTCGTCCGATTTGGGTGAAACGCCTCGGCTACGCCGGCAGGCCGAAAAGGAAATTCTAGTCGCCGAAAGAGTTTGCCCGAAGCGGTATGGACGCCCGGTACAGCAAGAGATCTTTCTCGACATTATTCGCGAGCCGTGGCTTGCCCTGCATGTTTGCGATCATTGCCGCCTGTTGAGCCGCCGCGATGCTCTCAGGGAACCGGCCGCTCTCCGCATAGGCAGCGGCAAGCGTTCGGAGGAATTGGGGTTCTTTACCACCTGAAATCGCAACTGCTTGCTGGGCAAACTCGACTGCTTTGCCGGCATCGCGGATTTTGCCATCAGAAGATGTCGCCAGAATCCATGCGAGGTTATTGCGAGAGCGTGGATCTTCGGGAGCTAGCGCCAACGCCGTTTCGTAATGCGCGATCGCCTCATTGAGGGAACCCTTCCGCAACAATGCGTTACCAAGGCAGGTATGGGCATCCCGATCGTTAGGCTGTAACTGGAGGGTCTTCTCCCAATCAGCTATTGCCTCGTCGATCTTGCCTTTTGCAAGAAGAAGGTTTCCGCGGTTGTAATAAGCATCTCCATAATTCGGTTCCAAATTTATGGCCTGCTGATAGTGAACCATCGCCTCATCGGACTCTCCTTTTCGGGCCAGAGCATCGGCCAAATTCATTTCCACAAAAGCCGAACCCACGTTGTAGTGCTTGTTCGTCTTACCACGCCTGATCATCGCCGCCGCCTCAAAATGTGAGATGGCCTTGTCCAGTTGACCAGAATCGATGCACAGGTAGCCCAGGTTATTGTGCGCGAAATCATTGTCGGAAGTGACGGCGAGCGCATGGGTCCAAAGAGTTTCGCCGTCGCGCCAGTAGGACGTTTGAATGAATGCTGTCGCCGCCAGGGCAAAAATGACTAGCGGCACGGTGACTGCAGCAACTCGCCACGAAAAGCGGCGAGCTTGTATCACATCAGCAACACCCCAGACCACAATCAGAAACAGACCAACATGGGGCAGATACGTGTAACGGTCGGCATGACCTTGTTCTCCGACTTGGACGAGCCCAATCACGGGCACGAGCATCAACACATACCAAAGCCACCCCGTGAACAGGTACGGCCGTTTAGTTCGGAAGACGACTGCTATCACCGTAATTGCAAGTAGCAATCCGGTCGCGAGAGTGACTTGCCAAAGAGCTAGTGTGTCATTTGGGTGAGGGTAAAATGCTGCGAGACGCATGGGCCACAATGTTTGCCAGATGTAAATCAGGTAGCTGACGACCGCGTTTTCCACCCGCCAAGAGAGAGGCAAGGGCGGGATTGCGCCGACAGCGCGCTGTTGCACGACAAACGTGACGACGCATGCGCCGGTTGAGAGTGCGAGCAAAGGAAGCTTCTCGAGAATCAAACTACTTACCCCTGGGGATTGACCGCCGAGTACCAGAGTCGGAGCTTTAAATTTTGTCTTATGACGTGCGGTTCTCCGCAGCGGCCAGTAGTCCAATACGAGAAGAATCACCGGGGCAGTTACAAGCATTGCTTTGGACATGAGCCCAGCGGCAAACAGGGCACCGACGAGAAGATAACGACCGGTGGATGGCGCGCGTGCATACCGAGCGTATGCACTTAACATTAAAAGAAGAACACCGCACTCAGGGCATCTTTTCGTTCGCTCACCCACGCCACTGATTCGACGTGGAGCGGGTGAACCGCGAACAATGCCGCGACCAGTGAACTTTTCCACATCGAGCTGGTCATCTGCTGCAACAGTCGAAACAACAGGAGCACGGCAAACGTATGCAAGAGCATGTTCGTGGCGTGATGCCCTCCAGCGTTCAAACCATATAGCTGGCAATCCAGCATGTGTGAAATAGTTGTAAACGGATGCCAATTGCGCGCGTGTGGGGTGGTAAAGGCCGCAGCTATGCCTTTGATCGTTAGACCTGCCTTAATCGCGCTCGCGTCATAGACGTATAGATCATCGTCGAAGTTGACGAAATTGTAGTGAATAGTTTGGCTGAACACCGCCAGACTGATTACAGCGAGAGACAGATATATCGCGATGATCTGCACACGACTCGGATCGCTCCGTGGCAATGCAGTTGCGTGATCGGCAGACTGCAGTTGGTTGTTATTCAGCGTCCGGCGACGAGCTGCCATTTGTTATCGTGGGGTCACGCTGTGGGCTGCCGGATCGATAAAGAGCAATATTGTTTTCGAGTTCCGCGGCCAAAGCAGGGTTGCGTTGAACAGTTGCTAATTCAGCGCCGCGCTGCGCGGTGTCTACGGCATCGGCAAAGCGTCCAGTCTCTGCGTACGCGGCGGCAAGCACCCTATAAATCATTGGGATCTTGCCGCCCGAGATACGAAATGCTTTCTCGGCCAACTCGACCGCTTGCGCTCCATTCCGGATTGAGTCTTCGGGACAAGTTGCGAACACCCACGCAAGATTGCTCGCGGCGTTTCCGTTGTCTGGTTGTGTTGCCAGCGCCTCCCGCCACTGCTCGATAGCTTCTTTTACGTGCCCCTGTTGAATCAGTACTGTTCCCAGAGTGTTACGCGCCTCCACGTTCGCAGGTTCCAACTCCAAGAATTTGCGATAATGAACCATCGCTTCGGCCAGTTGTCCTTTTTTCAGCAGAGCCTTCGCGAGATTGTCATGAGCGGGTGCGTTTTCAGGACGCAGATCTATGGCTGCTTGCAGCTTGGAAATTGCGGCGTCTAATTGTCCTTTGTCCAGGAAAATGATGCCGAGGTTATTCAGGGCGACATCGTTGTTGCTGGTCACAGCGAGCGCATGAGTAAACAGAGTTTCGCTATCTCGCCAGTAAGACGTTTGTAGCCACGCCCGGCAACTTAAAGCCCCGACTATTAAAACCGCAACGGCGCCCAAAGCTTTCCGTTGAAAACGCCATAAGCGAGTCAAATCAGTGACTGCCCAGGTCACCGCGATATAAAGACCGATTTGCGGCAAATATGTGTAGCGATCTGCGTGTCCCTGCCATCCTACTTGCAGTAATCCAATCACTGGCACAAGCATGCCGAGATACCACAACCAACCGGTCACGAAATAAGGCGCTTTCTTTCTTAAGACAAACGCTGCCGCCGTGATTCCGCCAAGAACAATCAAGGCTAGACTGATTTCCCATATCGGCAGTCTGTTTTCCGGATGCGGATAGAAAACAGCGAGGCCTGCCGGCCAGAACATTTGCCGGATGTAAACAACATAGGTGACGATGGCGTTACTTATTCGTTCCGACACTGGCAACTGCTCAGTCCAACCGATTGCTCCTCGTTGAGCCAGAATCGTCACGATGCTCGAAACGGCAGAAAGCATAATCAGCGGAATCTTTTCGAGAACGAGGTGTAACACCTGACGTCCGGTATTTGATCTGTGGGCTTCAATTCTCCCGAGCGGCCAATAATCGAGAAGTAAAAGAACAAACGGCAGTGTAACCAGCATCGGTTTGGACATCAGCCCGAGTAGGACGACAAGCGCAAGGGTTAAATACCGGCCGATCGATGGCGTGCGCGTGTAATGTAAGTACGCGAGCAGAGTGAGCATGAAGAAAAACGCGCTCAGCACGTCTTTGCGTTCCGCGATCCAAGCGACCGACTCCACATGCAACGGATGCACGGCAAAAACGGCGGACACAAACGCGCTGCGCCACAACGCGCCTGTCATTTGCTGAAGCGCAAGAAAGAGAAGGACGACGGCGATAGCGTGGAGCAGCACATTAGTAAAGTGGTGCCAGCCTGCGCTTAATCCGTACAACTGGCAGTCGAGCATGTGTGTGATTGTCGTCAGCGGATGCCAGTTTTCGGAATGAATATGAGTGAATGCCCACGCAAGGTTCGCGAGGTTGATGCCGCTGGTGATCGTAGTGTTCTGATACACGTAGCTGGGATCGTCGTAGTTAACGAAGTCGTACCGGAGCGTTTGAATAAAAACGGCCCACGTTAGGATGATGAGACTCACGCAAATCCAAGTGGTAACACAACGTATGTCTCGCGTGTGGAGGGCGGTCGAATGGCTGGTTCGGTTCACCTGCGATCTAAGTCATTTAACAAGCAGTTAAAGGTTCCGTCTGTAAATCAGGATGTAATCATTCAGAGTTTCCACTGTTTGTGGAACGTTGCCGAAAAAGTAATCGGTCTCAGTCGGCTTAATGTTCACGAAACCGGCTGCTGTGTAGTTTT
>QHQV01000064.1 GCA_003219945.1 Verrucomicrobiota bacterium
AAAGAGCTGGCCGGGAAGGGCGACCATGCAGTCGACGAGGTCGGCTTCGATGATGGCGCGGCGGATTTCGCCTTCGCCGCTTTGATTCGCGGACATGCTGCCATTGGCGAGGACGAAGCTGGCCATGCCGCCGGATGATCCGGGTGCACCTGGGGCGAGGTGATGGATGAAGTGCTGGACCCAGGCGAAGTTGGCGTTGCCGCGCGGGGGAGGCCGAACTGCCAGCGCGCGTCGTCGTCTTTGCGGAACCAGTCGGAGTCGTTGAAGGGCGGATTGGCGAGGACGAAGTCGGCGCGCAGATCGGGATGGAGATCGCGCCGGAAGGTGTCGGCCTGCTCTTCGCCGAGATCGGCTTCGATGCCGCGGATGGCGAGGTTCATCATGGCGAGGCGGCGCGTGGTGGCGTTGCTCTCCTGACCGTAGATGCTGATGTCGCCGAGCTTGCCGCCGTGGGCTTCGACGAATTTTTCCGATTGCACGAACATGCCGCCGGAACCGCAGCAGGGATCGTAAATGCGGCCTTTGTAAGGAGCGAGCATTTCGACGAGGAGACGTACGACGCTTTGCGGAGTGTAAAACTGGCCGCCCTTCTTGCCCTCGGCACTCGCGAATTGGCTGAGGAAGTATTCGTAGACGCGGCCTAGGATGTCTTTTGAGCCGTACGGCCGTGAAGGTTTCTCTGCAGCTAATGGCAGATCGGCGGGGGCGCCGATCTCAGCACGCGAGGCGCGTGCGCTCCCCAGAGCGATCGTGCCGATGAGATCGATGAGCTCGCCCAGGCGATTCTTGTCGAGCGAGGGTCGTGCATAATCTTTCGGCAGAATGCCTTTGAGGCGCGGGTTGTCGCGCTCGATCGCGACCATCGCGTCATCGACGGTCTTGCCGATGGTCGGCTGCTTGGCGCTGTTCTGAAGATAGGTCCAGCGGGCAGTGGGTGGGACCCAAAAGATGTTTTCGGCGCGGTATTCATCGGGGTCCTCGGGGTTTGCACCAGTGTATTCGCCTTCGCCAGCGATGAGCTTAGCATGATGCTCTTCGAAGCTGTCTGAGATGTACTTCAGGAAAATCAGGCCGAGAACGACGTGCTTGTATTCCGCAGCGTCCATGTTGCTGCGCAACTTGTCGGCAGCGAGCCACAACTTCTGCTCAAAGCCGATGTTCGCAGAATTGCTGTCCGAAGGACTCGTCGATCTCGCCCGGGCCATTTGTGGGGCAGAATTGTAGCAAAAGCTTTTCTGATGAGAAGCGGCAATTCAGTCGCGGGAGCGAGAGTTTAGCTAGCCACTGACGTAATTCGGATAACGTTCGTGCAGCTCGCGCGAGAGGCGGTCTGCCTCCTCGCTCTTACCTGCCTGGCGAAATGCCACCGCGGCTTTGTCCAGCGCGCGCGGAGTGATGGCTGGATCGTCGTAAAGCAGAGCGACGCCTTTGAAAGCTTTGCCGGCGTCATCGAAGTTTCCGCGCTCGAGCTGGACTTCACCCGCGAGCAGGCGCGCTTCCGCGTTTACGCGGCCCTCGGGTTGCAGCACCATGATTTCTTCAGCGATCTTCTGTGCCTCGTCAGGTTTATGAGCGCTGATCTTAACGGCGCCCAGAGTCAGTAACACCTTAGCCTTTCCCGCGGGATCTTTGGCAGTCTGCAGATACTTGGCGAACGCTTCCTCTGCTTCAGGTAAATTTTTCAGCTTCGTAGCCGCATCGCCGAGATAAAATAAATAATCGGGTTTAATCTTGCCTGCGTTGTCGTTTTTTCGAAGCACGCTGAGATATTTTTCCGCTGCCTCAAAGTTTTTCTCGTTGTAGTATTCGATTCCGAGCCACTCCAAAACTTCCGGCGGCACATTGGTCCCACCATCTCGGGATCCGGCCATGAAATTGTTCACTTCTTTGGTGAGCGCAGGCCGATCTCTCAAATAAAACTGACAAAAAATAATCCGAACGGACGCGAGATTATAGTACTGCTCTTTGTTCAATTGGCGGGCGGTGTTCAGCGCGATTAACGCCGTCTTGTAGTCCTTCGTTTCGAACGCGGTTTTCCCGATGTAATATTGCGCCTGCGCAGCGACCGAACTCTTGGGGAATTCCTTCAGGAGCTGCCGAAAAGTGTCGACCATCCCTTTGGTATTGTCCTGTTGCCCGAGAATCAGCGCCTTCAGCTGCAACGCCGCCTCGCGCTCGTGCGCTTTCGGATATTTAGCCAGAATAATATTTAAGTCGGTAAGCGCGGCAGCGTAGTTCTTGCTCTGCTCGTTTGCCAACGCGCGCTGAGCAAGAGCGGCGCGTATTTGCGGAGTATCAGGAAACGTCTGCAGGTAATACGTGAAAGCTTCTATGACGCCGGGAACATTTTTAGTCTGCACGTGGCACAACCCGAGTTTGTACGCCGCTTCGGCGCGCAGCCGCGGCGAAAGTTCAGATGCGCGCAACTCGCCATACATTGACGCTGCCTCTGTGTAATTCTGCTGTTTGTAGAGCGCTTCGGCTTTCAAGAGCTTGGCTTGATCGGCGCGTTCGTTTGTAGGATTTGTTGCGAGGAATCGATCTACCGCTGCGGATAGCGCCGAGGAATCCGAATTGTAAACATTGATCAATTGCTGGTAGGCAGCGTCCTTTGCTTCCTCGCGATCGGGGTACTTTGTGGTGATCTGGCGATAGAGCGCCTCAGCTTCCTTTGGATGGCCAAGTTGTCGCTGGCTGTTTGCAGCGAGCAATAACACCTCGGCCTGCGCAGCTTCAGGAAGCTTCTCCAATTCTTTTTTGTAATCGGCGAGCAATTGCGCGTATTGGCCGGTCTGGTATTGCAGCCGGCGAAAACCAACTTGCGCGAGCGCGCGGAACTTACCTGCTTCGGGCAAGGTGCGCCCTTTTTGGAATAAAGCGGCGGCCCGGTCGATCATAAGCTTGTCCGGCTTGCCTTTGTCCGCTTGGACAAGTTCGAGCGCGATCAAGCCTCCGCGCACCGCACACTCTGCTTTCAATGCCGGCTTCTGAGCTTCGTTAGCCAGCGCTTCGTACTGCTTCAATGCATCGAGCTTCTTTCCCCGTGTGGCGAAGATGGTTGCCGCCGTCACTCGCGAATCCTCGCGATACGGATTTGGATTTGGTGCCTCTGCGACCTGCGAGTAAATATCAGCGGCTTCGTCTTTTTTGCCGAGAGCTTCCAGGCAGCGCGCCTCGAAATAGCGCGCCGAAAGCGCGACGGCTTGCTCCTTCGATTTGGCGGCGGAACGATGAAAAAGCGGCAGCGCCGTTGCGTAATCTTTGCCAGTGAACGCCATCTCGGCGAGTGCGAATGCTGCTGGCCCGGCAAATTCGCTGTCGCTGTAATCGGTGAGCACTTTCTGCAAATTGGTACGAGCATTCGAATCGCGGTGAAGATTTCGATAGCATTCACCAAGCGAGAAATACGCATTCGCCCGGCCAGCGCGTCCCGGATAGTCCTCGAGGTATTTTTGATATTCCGGGATCGCCAAGTCGTACAATTTTCGAGCGAACAAGCCGTTGGCGTATTCGAGTTGACGCTGCTCCGCCCCTTCAGTTTCGCGCGACGATGGTTCTGACACCTCGTCTTTCAAAGAGCGAAGAACTTTGTCGATTGACTCGTCTGCTGGGATCGCGCGCCGAACAGGCGGTTCATCGACCGGACGAGCCCGGCGTACTTCCGGCTCCGATTGAGCGATGGCGATGCTCGCCGTCCAAAGCAGCATCGCCAGTCCAACAAGACCGGCCGCGCCGCGTGTGATGTTCATCTTGCAGTGGCGAAAGCTACGTTGGTTATCCCTGCTTCGGTGCAGATGTTCAGTACCCCGATGATGTTTTTATAGGCGCCGGCTTCGTCGCCGCGAATCACCACCGCCTGTTCGGGATTCAGTTGAACCATGCTCTTCAGTAGTTCCTGGAGCTCGGGCTCGGTCAACGTCCGGCGGTTCACAACCACGTTGCCATCCGCCTTAACATTCACAATCACATCCCCGATTGGCGCTGTCTTTTCCTTGGCCGCGGACGCTTTCGGCACTTTCACGTCGAGCTCGTTTTCGGTGCGGGCTGCGTTCCACGTCAGCAAGAAAAAGATCAAGAGCAGAAGTAGGACATCCACAAGCGGCGCCAACTGGATGCCCGGATGATGTAAAGGCGCGCGACCACGAAGATTCATGAAGCGAGATGCGCGATACGTGATTCGGGTTTCGGGATATCCCTGCGATTGGTGCGATGCAACCGTTCGACGCTGTCGATGAACACGTTGAGCTTGCGGCCGAGCAGATCGAGTTGGGCGCTTAAATCACGGTAGCCATTTCCGGATCTCGAATCTTGCATCTCGTATCGCGAATCCCGCATCACAACTCGTCCTCGATCAGCGCAGGCATTCGGTCGGCACGCTTGCCGTATTGCAACGAAAGCAACGCGAGAACATGCGTTGAAGCTGCCTCCAACTCGGAGATCAATTTCTGCGACCTGCCTCGGAAGAATGCATAAAAAATCATGGCAGGAATACCGATCGCCAGGCCCGCAGCAGTATTGACTAGCGCTTCGCTAATCCCGCGCGAGAGCGCCACGTAACGCGCCGACCCGATATCAGAACCTAACGCGCCGAAGGACCGAATGATTCCAAAAACCGTTCCCAGCAAACCCAGCAGTGGCGCAATCATCCCGATATCCGCGAGGTAAATTACGCGGTTGTTCAAACTCGCAGCGACGCGTGTTCCTTCTGTCTCGGCGATTTCGCGGACCTGCTGCAAATCCGCGTGTGGATTCTTGGTTGTGAAATCGAGCATTCTTTGCACAACACGCGCAATTGCTTCACCATGACGATTAGAAACTGCGAGCAAGCCGAGATAATCGCGTTTACGCAGGAGCGCATCGGCAGTCGCCATGTAGCCGCTCGAAACGACCGCGCCGCGCCGGATCGTCAGAAAGTAAACGACCACAAGCGCGACGAAAAAAATCGACAATAAAAACATCGGAATCATGACCGGACCCGCTTTGACGAGCGTCTCCAGCACCGTCTGCGAATGCTGGGGAACCAAAGCTGGCGTGGGTTCCTGCGCGAGCAAAGGCGACGCGCTCCCCAGCACGCCAAAGAGCACAACCCAAATCTTCATGCCGGAAGTTTTGTAATGATATGCGGAGCGATTCATCGATGCAAATGCGTGGCAGGGCTGGCGTTGCTCATTAGAGTTACATTTCATGAAATTGTTCATACATGAGGCTTTGTTGATCGCCTTTGTATCAGCCCGCCTTCCTTCTAACCAGACGACGGAACGTTCTCTGCGTTACTGGCGACGGACGAGAAAAATATGTGCGGGTTGAATTTCGGGATCCAATTCAACGTAATTTCGCCGTCCGCGCCAGGTGTAACGCGCGTCATTCAACAGATCGTGCACCTGATACTCGTCCGTCGCCATCTGCCCAAATTCCTCAATCGGCACATGGACAAACGAATTTTGCTTACGAAACGGATCAAGATTCACTACTACAAGGATGATGTTGTCGCGCGCGGGGGTCATCTTGCCGTAGAACAAAATCGCGTCGTTATCGGCGGGATAGAAGCGTAGATTCGTGTACATCTGAAGCGCGCGGTTCTGTTTTCGGATTCGGTTTATGCGCGCGATCCAATTTTTGATGTTTCCTTGCGCATTCCAATCACGCTCCTTGAATTGGTACTTCTCGGAATCGAGATACTCCTCGCGACCTGGCAACGCCTCGTTCTCGCACAGCTCGTATCCGCTGTAGATTCCGTAAAGAGGCGAAAGCGTTGCCGCCATAAGCACCCGAGTCATGAACGCAGGGCGACCGCCCTCTTGAAGCACAAACGGGAGGATGTCGGGCGTGTTCGGCCAGAGGTTAGGCCGAAAATATTCGCTCATCTCGGTCTGCGTAAGCTCCGTGAAATAGTCGATCAGCTCCTGCTTCGAAATTCGCCACGTGAAATAGGTGTAGCTCTGGTTGAAGCCGGCTCTGGCCAGCGACTTCATCATCTTTGGCCTGGTGAACGCTTCGGCGAGAAAAATCGCGTCCGGATAGTTTTCGCGAACACCTTCGATCAAATACTCCCAGAAGGCGACCGGCTTGGTGTGCGGATTGTCCACGCGAAAGATTCGCACACCGCGCTCGGCCCAAAACAGCACGATGCTTTTCATCTCAGTCCAGAGCTCGCGCCAGTTTTCACATCGAAAGTTTATCGGATAAATGTCTTCGTATTTTTTCGGCGGGTTCTCCGCGTATTTGATCGTGCCGTCCGGCCGTTTGTAGAACCATTCC
>QHQV01000065.1 GCA_003219945.1 Verrucomicrobiota bacterium
CGTACCGGACGGTGCCTGAGACGCGCGACACCAGCGGCGCGCAGCGGCAACTCGCTCAGGGCGGCGCAGACCTGATCACTTTCACCAGTTCGTCAACAGTCGAAAATTTTGTGGCCCTCGGGCTGCCGTGGCCGAAGGGAATGCGCATCGCCAGCATTGGCCCAATCACGTCAAAGACAGTGTGCGATCACGGACTCAACGTCGATATTGAAGCCCGCCGCCACGATATCGATGGCTTGGTGCAGGCGATCAGGGAGCTGTTTGCTCGTTGAATGATTAACAATTACACCGTTACAACGATTTTTCCGAAGCTAGCTCTTAGTGACCGTTGTAACTTTTGTAGCTGTCTTAGGAATTGAATCGAAACTTCATTCGGGCGCGCTTGGCGTTGGCTCTCGCCTTGCGGCGATGCTTTTGCGAAGGCGTCTCGAACGCACGCAAACGGCGGACTTCCTCGAGAATGCCCTCGGAGTCCAGCTTGTTTTTCAGCCGTTTCAACGCGCGGTCGACCGGTTCACCTTTGCGCACAATCACTTCTGGCATCAATAATCACTCCCCTCGCTTTGGAAAATACTGTAAGTCGGTGAGCGGGAGAGTACTCGGCGCAGCCCTGCCCGTCAAATCCACCCAAATCAGCTCTTTTGACGTCGTTTTCGTGGAAATTTTCCGCCCGTTCGCCAACATCGCTGCCCAAGAGCCTCCGCAGCGCATTCGCGATTGTATTTAATTCTATTTCCAATAAAAAATCACAGGCCACTCGTCTGTTGACGTTCAATTAAGGCTCGCAAGGTAAACTTCATTATGCAGGACGCGCTCACTCCGATGATGCAGCAGTACCAGCGGCTGCGGAAAAGCATTCCTCCGGACACGCTCCTGCTGTTTCGCCTCGGCGATTTCTACGAGATGTTTTTCGACGATGCGAAGGAGGCGTCGGTTCTGCTAAACGTGGCGCTGACCAAGCGCAACGGCGTGCCAATGTGCGGTGTGCCGTATCATGCCGCGCACGGGTACATTCGCAGGCTAATCGACGCCGGAAGGCGCGTCGCCGTTTGTGATCAGATGACTGAGCCACAGCCTGGCCGCAAGATTGTCGATCGCGAAGTCACGCAAATCATCAGCGCGGGAACGGTAAGCGAATTGAGCTGGCTCGATGCGAAGCGCGCGAATTATCTCGGCGCGATCTATGCCGATGGTGATGCGTTCGGTTTCGCATACGCCGATCTCAGCACGGGTGAGTTCCGATTGACCCAAACGCAGGACCAACAATCGCTGCGTGATGAAATCGCGCGTGTTTCGCCCGCCGAACTGTTGATCAGCTCGGAACAGAAAGCGCAGACCGGCGAAATTGATCACGCGCTCGAATACGACAGCTACGCGTTTCTGCCCGAACAGGCAATTTTCACCCTGTGCGAACATTTCAAGGTCAAATCACTCGACGGCTTCGGGTGCGCGCAAATGCCCGCGGCAGTCGCTGCGGCCGGGGCGATTGTGCATTATTTAAAGCATCAACTCCGGCGCAAAATCGACCATCTTACTTCGTTGCACTGCGATGCGCCGGCGGATCACGTCCTGCTCGACTCCGCCACACAAGCTAACCTTGAACTGGTTGAATGGCGCGGCGCGCGGGACGTGAGTTTGCTCAGTGTGCTTGATCGCAGCATCACACCCATGGGCGCACGTAAATTGCGCGCGTGGATTTTGCAGCCGTTGCGCGATCTCACTGAACTGCAACGACGCCAGGGAATGATCGCCGATCTTTTGCAGGAATCCGACCTGCTGGGATCGGTTCGCGTGGAGCTGAAGTCGATCCGGGATATCGAGCGCGCCGCCGGACGACTGAGCCAAGCCTCGGGGAACGCGCGTGACCTTGTCGCGTTGAAGACCTCGCTGCAGCAAATCCCCGCGCTGAAGCGTGAGCTTGGCAAACTCATTGACCGGATTGAGTTTGGTAGGGCGGGCTCGCCGAGCCCGCCGAATACCGCGGGAGAAAGCGGCGCGCCCGGCGGTCGCGCCCTAGCCTTTCAACTGCAAACCGCCATTCGCGAAATGCCGGCGCTCGCTGAGAAGCTGGCCAACGCGCTTCTGGACGATCCGCCGCTCGCGCTGAAAGAGGGTGGCATTTTCCGTGACGGCTACGATGCAGACCTCGACGCGCTCCGCCAGGCGTCGCGCGACGGCAAAAGTTGGATCAGCCATTTACAGGAACACGAGATGGCAGCGACAGGCATCAAGTCACTCAAGGTCCGTTACAATTCCGTCTTCGGTTACTTCATCGAAATCACAAAATCCAATCTCGCGAACGTGCCCGCGCATTACACGCGAAAGCAAACCACGGTGGGCGGCGAACGCTTCATCACGCCGGAGTTAAAGGAGATGGAAGCAAAAGTCCTTGGGGCGGACGACCGTGCCCAGAACCTCGAGTACCAGCTGTTCCAGAAATTGCGCGACGAAACCTTGCGTGAGATCGAGCCAATTCAACAGACCGCGGACGCGATCGCGGTGCTCGACGTGCTCTGCGCGTTGGCCGAAACCGCGCGACTGTTTCGCTATTGCCGGCCAGAACTAAGCGATTCGCTCCGGCTCGTCATCAAAGATGGGCGCCATCCGGTGCTGGATCAAAGTCTTGTCGAAGAAAAGTTTGTGCCTAACGACACAGAGCTCGATGGCGAAACTATTCGCATGGCGATTGTGACCGGACCGAACATGGCCGGCAAATCGACATACATCCGCCAGGTGGCCCTGATCGTGTTGATGGCCCAGATTGGGAGCTTCGTCCCAGCTGAGAGCGCGGAGGTCGGCTTAGTCGATCGGATCTTCACCAGAGTGGGCGCCAGCGACGATCTGGCCCGGGGCCAATCCACCTTCATGGTGGAGATGAACGAAACGGCTAACATCATCAACAATGCCTCCGAGCGCTCGTTAGTCATTCTTGACGAGATCGGCCGCGGCACGTCCACGTTCGACGGCCTTTCTATCGCTTGGAGCGTGGCCGAGTTTCTTTACGACAAAATCAAAGCGCGGAGTCTATTCGCAACGCATTATCACGAACTGACCAAGCTCGCCGAGGACCGCGAAGGCGTCTGCAATCTGAACGTCGCCGTGCGCGAATGGAACGAGCAGATTATTTTCCTTCGCAAAATCATCCCCGGCGGCGCCGACAAAAGTTACGGGATACAGGTGGCCCGTCTCGCCGGCTTGCCTAAAGAAATCCTCGATCGCGCGAAAGAAATTCTTGCCCATTTGGAAAGTTCCAGTCGCGCTGAGGCAGAACCAAAGCGACGAGGAAGAAAGTCGTCTAAGGCCATGCCGGAATCGCAAAAGCCGCAACTGGATCTGTTATAAACGAGAGCCTTCGCGGAGCGGCTCAATTGCCATCTCGCGCGCGCTCACGCATGCATCTGGTTCTGTGATAAGTTGTGCTGCAAATTATGGCCGTCAAAACCGAGAAGGAGCTGGGCGAATCGCTGCGCGCGCTTTGGCTTAAGGTGGTCGCCGCCATTGAGCTGCGCAATTTCGGTTACGCGGTTTCGCTGCTCCAGGAAATTCTTAAGCAGGAGCCTGAGTTTCTCACAGGCCGCGAACTGCTGCGACGTGCGGAAGTCACGAAAAGCAAATCGGCTAAGAAAAGTTTTTTCAACATCTCGACCGCGCCGATCGGAGTGATGAAAGCGCAACGAGAGATCAAAAAGGACCCCAAGCGCGCGATCGAAATGCTGGAGGAAGTTCTGGAAGGGGAACCCTACAATCGCCAGGCAAATTTGCTTTTGAAGGAAGCGGCGGTGGCGGCGGGTTGGTCTGAGATCGGAGTTTTTGCGCTGAAGACCCTGCTCGAAGAGAACCCGCGCGACGCCAAAGTGCTGAATGAGCTGGGGCGTTTGTATCACGATCTTGGGGACCATGAAAGCGAAGTGGAAATTTACAATCAACTCACGGCGATCAATCCGTTCGATGCGCAGTCGCTTCGTCTCGGCAAAGACGCCTCGGCGCGCGCTTCGATGAAAAGAGGCGGTTGGACGCAGGCTGAAAGTTATCGCGACCTGATCAAGGATAAGGGCGAAGCCATTTCACTCGAACAACAGAGCCGGATCCGGCTCACCGGCGAAGCGCTCGATAGACAGATCGCGGAAACTTACGCGCGCCACCAGGCAGAACCGGAAAACCTCGACTTTGCGCGGCGGCTCGGGGCTCTGAGCGAGCAAAAGGAGGATCTCGAGTCAGCCATTCGCTGGTATCAATATTCGGCTGATCTCGCTAAGGGCGCGGACACAGGATTGCTTCGGAAGATTTCCGATTTGAAAATCAAATGTCTGGAACGCGAGATCGCTGCGCACGAGGAGTTTCTCTCCACGTACAGTGCGCGAGACGAAGGGTACGCGGAAAAGTCTGAGCAACTGCGCGCCGCCAAAGTCAGCCGCGCAGAAATCCTCATCGCGGATGCACAAGAACGGGTGGCGCGGAATCCGACCGATCTACAGCTTCGGTTTGAACTCGGTGACAATCTTTTCAATGCCGGGCGTTTTCGTGAGGCTGTGCCAGAACTGCAGCGTGCGCGACAGAATCCGCACGCGCGGTTGAAAGCGATGAACGTGTTGGGTTGCTGTTATGGCAAGCTCGGCATGCTCGATCTGGCAATGAAGCAACTGGAAGAAGCTTCACGGGAACTGGTGTCCATGGACGAGATGAAGAAGGAGATCGTGTACAATCTCGCCCTGATTTACGAGCGAATGAGTGACGTCGAAAAAGCCCTCGCCTGTATGAAGCAGATTTACGAAGTGGACTACGGTTACCGTGACGTGGCCCAGCGTGTCGAAAGCTCATACGGCCGGAATTTCTCCGGGTCATAGCAGCAGGGCCAGCAGCCAAAGGCAGGAAGCGTGATTCTTTCGCGTCCAACGAGCGGGCCGCCTTCGATTTGTAGTTGAGGCTGGGGTGTCCCCCGGCACGTTCAATCAAATCAAGCCATGAAAACCAAAATCAGAGTTGTTTCGCAGTTGTACATTCTTGCTGTAATAATCGGGGCAATCAGCCTGACCGGAGCGGTCAGAGCCGCCGACACCACTCCAACCGGCGGCGGTTCCTCATTAAGTGAAAAAGATAAGACCTTCATGAAGAAGGCGGCCAAAGGCGGGACGATGGAAGTCGCGATGGGACAGGTAGCTGAACAGAAGGCTCAAAGCGAGGATGTGAAGTCATTCGGCAAACGAATGGTCACCGACCACGGGAAAGCCAATGATGAACTCAAGTCCATTGCTTCTAAAAAGGGAGTCCAACTCCCGAGCAAGGAGCACACCGCCAAATGGACTTCAGACAAAGCTTACATCGACATGATGGTGAAGGATCATGAAAAAGATCTGGCTGAATTCAAAGAGGAAGCAAACAGCGGGAGCGATCCCGACGTAAAGAAGTTCGCGGATGATACGGCAAAAGTGATTCAGGAACACCTGGACCTTGCGAAGGAAACTCAAGGCAAGCTGAAATAAGCAGGACGACGACGCGGCACGCTTCTGAGGCGCGTTATCTCTTTCATTCTGTAGCCATCGGCGGTCGATGGGGTACGGCGGACAGTCCTCTGCCCGCCAGTCGGCATTTACGAAATCGGCGCGCACGGAGCGACGCGCCCTACCGATTAGAACACGTAATACGGCTATGGGTTTACAGGCGAATCCGGAAACAAAAGGCGCGGACGTTTTCGTCCGCGCGTGAAACGGCATCCCCCGTGAGCTTAAGCTTCGACCGGCAGTTCCACATCGACAGGGCGCTCTTTCTTAGCGAGCGCACGGCGCAACTTGGAAAGCGCAATATTTTGCAACTGCCGAATGCGCTCCCGCGTAACACCAAATTTCTTACCGACTTCCTCGAGCGTCTTAGGCTTCCCACCGTCCAGGCCGAAGCGTTGAAAAATGATCTTCTTCTCGCGGTCGTCCAAAACATCCAACAGTCCGCCGACCTCGTTGCGGAGATTTTTATCACGCAACAACTCAAACGGCGTCTGCGCCTCCTCATCGCCGACGATTTCGCCGAATTCGGTCGAATCGTCGTCACTGATCGGCGCGTCGAGTGAAGCCGGTCGGATCGAAACCGTTTTGAGCTGAGAAACTTTCCCGCTCGCGATGCCGATCTCGTCGCCGAGCTCTTCATCGGTTGGTTCGCGGCCCAGCTCTTCGCTCATCTGCAACGAAACGCGACGCATCTTGGAGATTTTGTCCACAAGGTGCACAGGCAATCGGATGGTTTTGCTCTGGTTCGCCAACGCGCGTTTGATGGACTGTTTGATCCACCATGCGGCGTAAGTGCTCAGCTTTCCGCCCTTCGCCGGATCGAAACGCTCTACCGCCTTCATAAGTCCGATGTTGCCTTCGGAGATCAAATCCAGCAGCGGCAGACCAAGATTGGCGTAGTCGTGTGCGATCTTCACCACCAAACGTAAGTTGGACCGGATCATCAGGGCGCGCGCCTCGCGATCGCCCTTTTTGATCTTTGCCGCCAGCTCGATCTCCTGCTCCGGAGTCAGTAGCGGAATTTGCCCGATCTCGCGCAGGTAAATCTTTATTCCTGTATCGCTATCTTCAGCAGCCATATAACTCTTTTTCATCGTTCATTTGGGGGAATAGCCTCGACAACTTCCCATATATTGTATTCGTCGACGCCTTATCGATCACGCGTTCTAGCATCCCAGGAAGT
>QHQV01000066.1 GCA_003219945.1 Verrucomicrobiota bacterium
GATGATTCGCACGTTCGCGTGAAGCGTTTTTGATGAACCGACGCGCTCGAAATCGCCGGTCTCGATGACCCGCAAGAGTTTTGCCTGTTGAGCAAGCGGGATATTTGCGATCTCATCCATGAACAGCGTGCTCTCATCGGCGAGCTCGAAACGCCCTGCCCGATCCGTTTTTGCGTCAGTAAACGCGCCTTTCACGTGCCCGAATAATTCGCTCTCGAATAATGTCTCTGACAGACCGCCCATATTCACGATGATTATCGTTCGGGCCGCGCGCGGCGAAAGAGCGTGAATAGCCTGCGCAATCAAACTTTTCCCAGTGCCGTTTTCTCCGGTAATCAGCACGTTCGCGTCCGATGGCGCGACGCGAGAAATCATTTCAACGACAGGCCGCATTGTGGGGGATTGGGCGATCAAATCCGGCATGGTGCCGCGCAGCATTTCATTTTCCGCTTCAAGTTTCCGCTCCCGACGAAGCGCGGCAGCGAGCTCGATTTGTGTTTTGACGATCGTCAGCAATCGCTGATTATCCCAAGGCTTAGTCACGAAATCGCGGGCACCGCGTTTCATTGCTTCCACGGCAAGTTCAATGGTAGCCCAAGCCGTCATCACCACGATCGGCAGCGTCGAGTCGATTTCCTGAATTTTTGGAATCGCTGACAACCCTTCCTGGCCCGAAGTGGTGTCGCGCGTGTAGTTCAGATCCATTAGCAACAGCGCATACTCTTTCTTTTCCAGCGCATGAAAGATGCCGGAGAGCGAGGTAACTCCTTCGGTTTGGTAACCTTCGCTTTTCAGCAGAATGCGCAGTGCTTCGAGCACATCGCGTTGATCGTCCGCTAAAAGAATTCGAGCCACGGCTAAATGTTTTTTCTAACCCAGGGCTCCAAAAGCGAGCCCCAGGCCGTAAGTCACTACAGCAACGATTATGCCAATCCAGGTCATCTCCAGACCTGATGCCCACCACGAAAGATTGATGCCGAAGGAGGTAAGCATCGTAACGCTCAAGTGATCTACATTTGGCTCACTCTTCCCGCAGGAGTTTGGATGGATCGACAGCAAGCGCTCGCAGCGATGGAATGGCGGATGCTGCAATGCCAAGCAGCGCCATCGTTAACACTGCGCTGACGACGACCACGGGATCTCGCGGATTAGCCTGATACACCACGTGCTCGAGTAACCGGCTGGCGAAGACGCCTAACAGCAGTCCCGCCAGTGATCCTAGTCCAAGCAACACGATTGGTCGTCCAACCGCAGCGCTCATTACGTGCTTCGTGCGCGCGCCTAAGGCCACGCGAATGCCGAGTTCCTTTATCCGGCGGCTCACGTTGTACGCGGCCATGCCGAAGATTCCGGTTACCGCCAGCATCGCAGCTAGCAGGCCCATCACACCCAGTCCTACGCTCGCCGCACGGGCTGGAAATAGCACTCGCGCCATTGCACCCGGCCAGGTCTGCACGGTAATCAGCGCATTCGGCTCAATAGCGCTCAGGGTGCGTTCGAGCGCAGTGACCATCTCGTTCTGCGCCCGCGTCGTCCGTACCACGAAGACCGCGACGGCGTTCTCAGTTTGCAATAACGGCAGAAACACGACCGGTTGTTGCGGCTCCATAATTTCGTAATACTTGCCGTCCTCCGTCACGCCCACCACTTCCGTCAGGTGATCCATAAGAATGAAGCGTTGTCCAATAGCGGGTGTTTCGCCCCACATCTTCCGCGCGAAGGTTTGATTCACGATGGCCACATACGGCGTCGTTTTGATGTCATGCCATGAGACATCCCGCCCGGTTAGGAGCCTGGTGCCCGCAGCCTTCAGATAACCGGGGGACATCGTAAAGACATATGGCGCCAGCACAGAATTGTTCAGATTGAAATCTGTCGTTTCTGGCGGGAAAACGGGAACGCCGCGCAGCCCGCCGGTAAACGGCACGCTGTTCACCTCACCCGCCGTCGTTACACCTGGAATCCTCCGCACCGCCTCAAGCATTGCTTTCTTTTTCACAAGCAGCGCGTCACCTGGCTGTTCTATTTCACTCAAGTCTATGTTGGCGAGCATTGCTCCCTCCGGATGAAAACCCAGCGGAGCATGTAACATGCGAACCATGCCGCGGACGGCGACCAGCGAGGCCGTCACGAGCAACGTGCAGATCGCAATTTGTGCGCCGAGCAACAGGTCCCGCAGAGTAAATCGGCGCAGCCGCGTTGAATCTACTGATCCGCTTTTCATCGCCTGTAACGGACTGCTCTGCGACACCTGCCGCGCCGGAATCATCCCAAACAACAGCGCGCTTACCAAGGTCAGGATCAGAGCTGCGAGCAGATCGAAATAGTTGCTGGTGACTGCATAGCCAGAGACATTCCTCACGGCATCACCCCAGCGCAGTCTCGCCTGACAGTATCCATCGAAGCCCCCGATATCGCTAAAGGTGGTGTTTCGCTGCTGGATGTCCCCGAACGCGGGATACGATGTCGTCAGCGCCTTCCCACTAGTCCACGAACCGATGCGGAGCTGGTAGAGATTTTGCGGGGCGCTTACTTCCAGCGGGTGCAGCAGGACCGCATTCACGACTCCGAAGACAAGGACGTTTGCCCCAATCCCCAGCATCAGAGTGACTAAAGCTACGAGTGTGAACGCGGGCGACTTCCAAAGCACGCGCAGCGCATAACGAATATCCAGCAGCAGGTCATGCATGAGTTTCCGTCCGTCGCCTCAGTTGATTAACCCAGCGCTCCAAAGGCGAGCCCAAGGCCGTAAGTCACTACAGCAACGATGACGCCAATCCAAGTCATCTCCAGACCGGAGGCCCACCATGAGCGGATTGTGATAAGCGATTTCAGGGCGCCGACGGCAAAGTGCGCGACGAGACTGATTCCGAAGGAGGCGATAACGGCATCGAGGCCGCCGGAGAAAAAGAACGGAATGATCGGAACAAACGCACCGATTGCCGTGGAAATGCCGGCTGATAAAGCAGCGGTCCAATGATTCGGAAACCGATGCTCGGATAAGCCGAGCTCGCTTTGCGCCATCACCTGCACGAATTGCTCGGGTTGTTCCGCCAGGCGCTCCGCCATTTTCTGCGATTCTTCAGGAGTGAATCCTTGCAATTGATAGAAGAGCGACATCTCTTCGATTTCTTCTTCAGGATTCTCTTCCACCTCAGCGCGCTCGCGTGAGATTTCCGCTTCGTACACTTCCGCTTCACTTTTTGCGGCAAGATACGCTCCTGCGCCCATCGACAGAGTGGAAGCGAGCATGCCCGCAAGACCGGAGATCAAAACATAATGCTGCTGATTATTTGTGGCGCCGGCGACGCCCGAAACAATTCCAAACACTGCGCCAAGCCCATCATTTGCGCCGTAAATTGCGTCAGCCACCCAACTGCCGCCGCGTCCATGCCAGCGTTCGCGCTTCAGGATCTTATCCAGCGCAGTGCGGGGGTTCGCTGACGGCACCATCGTGCTCAGCACTCGCGCATGAGCTTTTTCTTCGATCGCACTTTTTCGGAGAAATTCCTGAACGTCCTTTTCGCTGGCGAACGCGCGCTCGGCTTGATTGTGAAATTCTGCTTCCTGCCGTTCTTCCGTCGCTTCCATACGGCGAATGGCAATTTCCGCTCCAGCGATTTTGTTCCACCACCGATTTAGACGGCGCCGAATCGTGTCTGTGTAAACAGGCGCATCGGCGCCGAGTTCCTTTAGCTTTGCTTCCCAACGCTGCGCATGACGCTCTTCTGCTTCTGCCATGCGCAAAAGAATGCCTTTGCGTTTTGCGTCGCGCTCACGTTCTGCGAGGTCGCGATAGGTTTGTGCGGTTTCGACTTCAGCCTGCCAGTTGCGCTTTGCAGCGTCGATCGTTTGCTGATGATCTTTCTGCTCTGCGGCCATGCCGCATTAAAGCGCAAGGCGCGGCGGTTTCCAATCGACCCTTAAGGTGCCGGACTGGAAACGATGCTCCTTGATGCGTCTCCTCCTTCAATCAGCAGGCTCGAACGCAGCGCTTAGCGCCGGCTCGATGCGCGCTCTTAGTTGTTGGGCCGTGATCATGAGTGCAACGGAACCGATGATGAGAGCGGCAGCAATTAACGTGCGTACGGTGACGGTTTCACCTGCGAAAAGAGTGCCGAGCAGGACAGCGACAACAGGATTCACATACGCGTAAGTGGCGACCTTCGCCGGATCGCAGTGACGCAGCAGCCAAATGTAAGCCGTGTACCCAACAACGGCGCCGATAATTACGAGATAAACAAATGAGCCGAGCGACAACATGGAAACGGAACTGGGATGAAACTGCGGCAGTTCGCCGGTGACCACGCCCGCGAGCAAAAGCAATATGCCGCCACAGATCATTTGTTGAGCAGCAGTGAGAAATGGTGAGGCTGCGTGTTTCGCAGCGCGCGAGTAAAGTGAGCCCGCCGACCAAATAAAACTACTGACAAGCAGGATCGATATTCCGATGGCAGGATTTCGTCCGCCTGACGAGTGAAGATGCAGACCCGGTCCGAACAGGATTCCCACCCCCACAAAACCGCCGGCAAGCCCCATCCACATAGTTGGCGTCGGTCGTGGCGCCATTCCCGTGGCCCACCCCAGCAGCACGATGTAAATTGGAACGATTGCTACGATCAACGCTGCCAATCCGGAATCGATATATTGTTCCGAGATCGTCACGCCGCCATTGCCGCCGAGAAGCAAACACGCGCCGATGATGAATGACGTGCGCCAGTTCGCCCAAGTCGATTTGCCGATCCCCTGTGACCAGGCAATTGCATACATGATCATGCCGGCCAACACGAATCGCGCGCCTGCCATTAGAAACGGCGGAATGGTTTCAATGGAGAACCGAATGCCGAGATACGTGGAGCCCCAAATCACGTACAGCGCAGCAAACGCGATGATAACGAGTGTTTTCTTTGGGGCGGCCATTGAGGAATGACAATGTCGCATTCGTTACGCAGAGCAACCGCGCGAATGGATTGTAGAGGCGTTTGTGGCAAACGCCTTACCATTGGGTGCTTGACACAAGCACCGTTACGCCTGTTAGCGGGTCGCTACGCGCCGCGTTTGAAAAGGAATCGATAGAGCAGCAACAGGATCATGGCGCCGACGACCGACATAATCCAGCCGGCGACGTAATTCTCGCCCGCAAAGACGCGGCCAATCCACGTCCCAACGAACGCCCCCGCGATGCCGAGTAGAATCGTGATAATGCAACCGCCGGGATCTCTTCCCGGCATCAGCAGTTTCGCAATCGCACCGATGACAAGACCAACAAGAATAGTCCAAATAATTGAATGAGCGCCAAAGTCCATAAGCCGAGTTGTATTAACTTGAATCGCGCGGCGCAAGGAAATTTGGTTTGGAACGAAACAATCGCTTCTTTAGCCACGCGCCTGTGGCGTGGGTTCGCAGCGCAACGCCAGAACGCTGAGCAGCACACGAGCCCCGCGTATTGTTTCCGGCGCCCGCCGGAAACTCTTCCCCAAAAGCACAGGTTCCCAGCTCAATGCGAACAAATTCCGGCGATTGGCGAGGGCGCCAACTGCTGCACGCGATGGCGCGTGCGCTCCCCAGAAAGGGGCCCTACAACTCGATGACCTGCGCGGAGTGAATGTCCTCGCTCGCGTGAATTTCGCGGAGCAACTCTTCGCTAGGGGCGGTATCGAGATTCAACACCGTGAGCGCCGTGCCGCCAGCCTGATTTCGGCTGAGTGACATCGTGGCGATGTTGACGCCGTGCTCGCCGAGCAACGTGCCGATCCGCCCGACCATTCCGGGACGATCCGTGTTTTCCAGCACGAGCACCACGCCCTGCGGCCGGGCTTCGACCGGTCGGTTGTTGATGCTCACAATTCGCGGCGTTGCTCCGAAGAATGCGCCACCCACTGAAACGGTTCTCCCTTCGCCGACGGCGGAGACCTCGAGCATGTCAGTATAATCGCCGGGCGCACTGAGCCGTGATTCGCTCACCCTTAAACCGAGCGTTTCAGCAAACGCGGGCGCGTTCACTTCGTTGATTTCGCTGCCACCGGCGATTTGGAGAAAGCCTTTCAGAGCTGCGCGCGTGATTGCAGTTGTATCAACTTCGTTAACCTTGCCGCTGTAGTTGATGTTGAGCGACTCCGCGCGTTTCGGCGCGATCTGCGAGAGAAATTTGCCGAGCTTTTCGGCAAAGCGCAGATGCGGTCCGATGAT
>QHQV01000067.1 GCA_003219945.1 Verrucomicrobiota bacterium
AGCAGCATTTGAAGGATACGATTCTACGCGGCTCGGCAAAACCCTAGAGAAAAGACGAGCGTTTTTCTGCTTTGCTGCGAACTCTTTTGGTCTCATGAACGTTCTCATTCTTGCTGCCGGATACGCAACACGCCTTTACCCGCTCACACTGAACAAAGCGAAACCGCTGCTCGTAGTCGGCGGCAAACCAATCATCGAATGGCTGGTAGACAATCTCGCCGGCATTTCCGACTTGGAAACGATTTACATCGTGACCAATGACAAATTCGCGGCGGACTTCCAAGCGTGGAGTCAAAGCTATCAAAAACGCCATCCCGAATTCAAGTTCGAAGTCGTTAATGACGGTTCCACGAGCGATGACGACAAACTGGGCGCAATTGGAGACATCAATTTTGTTGTCACGCATGAGAACCTTTCCCAGACCAGCCTGTTAGTCGCCGCCGGCGACAATTTGTTCACCAGTTCACTGGCAGATTTCGTGGCGAACGCGAGGGACACCGAAATGACTGTGGCGGTTTACGACGTTGGCGATACTGAAGCGATCAAGAAGTACGGCAACGTGGCCGTTGATGCCGAAGGAATTATGACCCGGTTTGAGGAAAAACCAAAAAAGCCCCAGGGGACGCTCGCCGCGATCGCTTTATATTATTATTCGCCAGCGGTCCTTTCGCTTGTGAGAACCTATCTAGCTGCCGGAAACAATGCGGATCAGCCCGGCCGTTTTGTACAGTGGCTCTACACCCGCACACCGGTGAAGACCTTCCAGATCAAAGGTCAATGGCTCGACATCGGAAGCAAAGAAACGCTCGAGAACGCAGACAAGATTTTGGCTGCGCCACTGAAGTCGTTGAGGCGTTAGATCGTTGAATCGAGAAGTCGATGTAACCGATGTTATGGTTTTAACCAATAACGGTCATTTTAATCGTCCTTCATCGAACTCAATCAGGTCGAAATAAGTCCGAATATCTTTACGTCCGTCGCCGCCGGCTTCTTTGAGAAAATGCAGGAAACGCGCCTTCTTTGCGGCGGTATCGGGATGACGTGAAATCATGGCCTCGTTCCATTGATCGATCGCTTCCAGCGAATGTTGCTCTCCATTGTTCTGCACCCAAGCGAGAACTGCCTGGTCGTCATCCAGCTTGTTGGCGATTTCTTCAAATGCGTCACCGTCGATTTTGAGAAATGCGAGTAAATGCTTGTCGAACCCCACGGTTTTGTAGTTGTAACCGTCGAGCAAGCCTTTGCGGTGCAGCCTCGCCTTGTCAATCAAACGCGGCAGATGGACATAACCGCCGAGTTTTTGGTAAGGACTGCGTGGATGCAGTCTTCGCATGAAGCTGATCGTTGCTATGTGGCAGGCAATGGCCGCGCGACGGCATCTTGAAAACTGGACTCTATCGAGCGCGAAGGCGTCGGCTTTTGTTCCGCGAGCAATTCTCCTTGTGCCAACCCGATCTGCCCGATCGCGAGTTGGCCCGAAAACATCCCGCCTTTCTCCACGCTGATCGCCCTTGCTGTCACATCGCCCTCCAGTGAACCCTTTCTATGGACCGTCACGGATTGAGCGATAATCTCTCCAGACATCCTGCCTTTGATTTCGATGTGCTCCGCATGCACCCTTCGAAAACAATGAACGTCAGCTTTGCGATCAACGATTATGTGCCGAGCGCTGATGCGGCCGGGGATTTTCCCTGAGTAGTTAATTGTCGCTGTATCGGAATGCAGATTGCCGCGGAGCCTGCCTTCAATCAAAGCGGACTGGCACTCCACGCTACTGCTGGCGAGATCACCTTTGCCGGAAAGATGCACATTACCGCGGGTGCGAATGCTTCGACTGAACCCGCTGGTAATTTTGTAATCGCGCAGGTCAATGTGCGTGCTGCAGGACGGGCAGATTGTCGACGTCGCGGCGCCCGAAACCTGCTGTTTGCGTTTACATTCGAAACATTCGACAACCGAACTGGTTTGCCGCTTCCAAAAATCCTCGAGTTTACCGAAGATAGATGAAGAAGTCTCCGGCGCAGGCGCTTCTTCGGTCGTCCGCAGCTTCAGGATTGGTTTCGGCGCGAATGGAGTAAAAGAGCGGCCGCACTGGCGGCACATCGAACTCTTAGCCGCCGCGTACTCCATCTGCTTGAAGCCACAGTGCGGACATTCCGCACTGACTTTTGCAGGCGACGGATTGGCCACTGTATGCTCGCCGAAACCTTTCTTTTACGCTCGCGCTCCGAATGCCGCCTTGATCGGCTCGCTGGACCGCACAACCTCAGGGCGCGGCGCAGCTTTTGCGGAAACGGCTCCGGTGGTAACTTCGGATTTCCCGATAAAGGTTGCCCCTTCTTCAATCACAAGCCGCGCTGCTTTGAGATCCCCCTGCAACACGCATTTTGATTTTAGCTCGCAACGCTCGGCAACGGTGATATTGCCGTGCACCTTGCCATAGACGGTGATTGATTTGGTTTTGATCTCACCCCGAATCTCAGCGTTTTCACCAACCGTCAAGATGCCCTCAGAGTTGATGTCGCCTTCGACTTTACCGTCAATGAGTAGTTCTTTTTGGAATTTGATCGAGCCTTTGATTTCGACATCGCTCGAGAGGATGTCTTTGCCTCCGTGGTCTGCCATAGGATTAGGTTTTGGATTTCGATTATCGATTATGGTTGGTTTTGGTAGTGCCTCTTCGCGACTCGCAAAATGATTATTCTCATCTGGAACCGGAATCCGCGGTTCTTCTCGAATCGGGGGCGCCGGCCTTTGCGGGACGAATCTTTTAAGCATCTGTAGTAATGTGACACTCGCCGATGCCTGTCAACGGATTCTCTTTTGCGAGTGCAAAGTTTTTTACGTTTCATCGTTCAACAGCCACTCGGTAAACTTTGCATGTTGGGTTTTGCGCGGAGAAAATCAGGAACGGTGGCGCCTGGGTGGGCGTTCGATCTAGAAGGCGACACAGCGGTTGCCGAGGAAGCGGTTCGTTCAGTATGGCTACGGAATTCTGCGCAACGCGGTCGGAATCGTAAGCGAAGACCCACGCCACGTGACGTTTCTCAAGAATCTCGCGCTGTTCTTGCAAATTCTCGGAAAGAAAAAATCGCGCGCTCTCCTCAATCCCTTGGAGGCTTTCGTGTGAGCTTCCCGCCACTCCAGGCTGCCCCGACCAATAGGCAATCGACGGCGAAAGCCACCACGGTGCCAGAAACGGATGCACGTCTGGCGATCGCAAACTAAGCGCAAGATCGCGAATTTGCGCGGATTCAATCCGTTTTTCCATGCGCTTGGCCAGTTGAGTTTCATTTGGCCAGAGCCGTTGGTCCCAGTCTCGCAAAATCGGAAACATTGACAACACGACTGCAATCCACACCGCGGCACCTGATTTGATCGGCGCAAGTAGCGCCGGAAGTGCGAGCGCAAAGATCAAAACAAAAAAATATCCCCAACGCGCCTGCCAAACAGTGAGGAAATACGTAGCGACGAGAAGGACGTAAATAGGTATGGCGCGACCGCCGGGCCCGCGGTTTCTTCGCCTGCGAACACTCATCCAGATCAAAATGGGCGTGATCAACACGAGGTAGCCGCACCAGTCCAACCAGACCGGATTCATCGGTGAAACGTGCGCGAGTTCTCCAATGGTACGCGCCCAATTTTTCAAATGCGCGGTGGACTGAAGGACCGTGAACGAAGGAACGTGCCGCTCGATTGCGAATGCGATGGCAATTATCGCTGCGAACAAGATCCATCCCGCGTGACGATCCCGCGCGAAAAGCGCGTGGCGATTCATCACAAGATCCGTTGCCGTAACTATCAGAAAGAGCACAAGCGGCTCGTAAGCCGAAACCCAGATCGCAATAGCCCAGGCGGCAGCGCTCGTTAGCCCCCAGGCGCTCGCCGCTTTGCCGGGTTGAAGAGTTTGCGAACTCCAGCCTGCGCAAATCGCGATCGCGACCAGCACAATCAGCAACGATTGATGATCAGGTCTGCCAAGCTCAGTGCCGTGAACAAGGATGGGACTGATCGCATACAAAATCAGCAGCACCCATCGATACCGGAATTTCGCGGACCACCAAAGAAACCAGCCTCCAAGCAGCGCGAGCAATGGCGAAACAAACGCCCCCGCAAGATCAAGTGCATGCGCCGTGAACGGAGTTAGCAAAAATGACAGGGCGACTATAAGATAGTCGAACGGCGCGGTCGTGTGCGGCGTCGTTCCCTGCGGAAAATTCTCGAACGCATGATGCCGGATGATCAGCCCAGGCTTAGCCCTGACCACCTCCGCGCGCATCATGCGCGCGTAACAATCCGCATCGACGAAGTAAACATTCCCGGCGACAAAAACGTCCTGATAATTCGCGCACCGCGTCGCCATGATTAACGCGGCGAGGAGCGCGAGTTCAAAAACGATCAACGCAAGACGTACGGCACGTTGCACAGGATCGACAATCGCAAATCGGCAGTCGAAAATCGAAAATGAAAAATGGGCCCGCCAGGATTCGAACCTGGGACCAAGGGATTATGAGTCCCCTGCTCTAACCGCTGAGCTACAGGCCCAATTTCATGGGTAGATTCGAACCGTGAAAAAGAATGGGTGCCTAATTTTCACGGTGAGATTCTATGGTTGACCTTGAAACCACGCGAAAACATGGCAGAAAACCCGAGAGCCAAATCTTCTGCATCATAGGTCAGGACGTTAATATGCCAGAGCGTTTGCCGGCGGCAAAGAAGTTTGGAAATCGCTCAAGACATCGCATCACAGCGTTGCTGAGGCTAAGCTTGCGAGATTCCTGGAAGAACATCGCGAGCGCGTGGGAAACGGCAACGGTGAAGTCTCGGCCAAATGACTTTTGGCGAGGCGCTCAAAGTCCATCAACAGAACCAAGCTGACGATCTAACAGTTAAATGGGCGACGCGGCACTACTGGAATCAAATTGTTATCGCTCTCTTGAAAAGTTGGCCGGAGTTGGTGGATCGGGAAATCCGACGCGTTATGAGAACGGATTGTAAGCAGTGGGCGGCGCCGATTTCGCAAGGCTGCATCTCCGATGCGGTATAACAACACGCTTGCGCGATTGCGGCATGTGTCCGATGTGGCCAAGGACGCAGAGATTATCTACACCAATCCTGCCGAAACACTTGGAGCGGGCGCCGGTGCGCGCAAAGAAACTCACGCTGCCAAACGCTGACCAGTTGTTGCAACTTGTCGGCGCAGTAGAGCATGCGGGCGCATGGTGTTAGCGAGATGTGCGCGGACTCCGAACCAGCCACAAACAATTGGACAGTCCGCCGGGTCCCACTGATTTCCCGATGCTCGCGTATTAGCTGAGCGAATGCGTAACGAACGCCCTCACGAACTGGTGGAGGCAAAACTATTGCGTGTTGGCGAATGCCGAAAGGCGCTGGATCGCGCATGAAAACAAGTCGGCGCAAATCGGCTCACGCATCACGGCTGCGGCATCTGTTCGCGACACGCTGCATCGAGTCAGGCGTGGATATTCCGACCGTGTCGCGCTGGTTCGGACACAAAGATGGCGGCGCATTAGCAATGAAAACCTATGGCCATTTGCTGCGCGAGCACAGTATTGCACAACGCGCAGAGTGTCAGTGCGTACACCAACACAGCAGGCTGAAGATGTGATTCCGTTTTCAGCAACGGCATAAGCGCGGAGCAACAACGATCCTTTTTTCGCCTGACAGGACAGCGACTGCGCGCCCCCGCCCACCCGTGGAAATGGCGGGCATCACTTCGCAGCGGCGGTTGGCGTTGCGGCTCTCAAGTCCGGATTGAGGCCGACAATTTCGGTGGTGGCCGCAGAGCCTGTGAACGCCGGGCGCTTTATCGTGCACGCCGACGAAAATAGTCACTGCGTTTTCGGAACTACAGATCCCGATTAATGGTTAACTTGAACTCGGATGAATGGGGCTGGGCAGTGCTTGTTATCGGCGTCGTACTGGTAATCCGTGCAGCGGCAATGAGAGATATGGCCAAAGATTGATAGCAGTAAAGAAGGTCGAACTAGCTGTTAAAGATATCGCCGCTCAAATCATGAATCCGTACAAATAAAAATTTCAACAGTGCGCCGCGAAGCGCAGCGGCCGATTATCGGTTTTCTTCGCTTGTGAACTCAACAGGAACGCTAACCTGCGAAACTGTTCCAGGTTTGAATTTCCAGGTGCGCAGTGTCCTGAGAACTGATTTATCCAAAAGCGCATTTCCCGTGCTCTGCGCCATTGAAGCATCGGTGACGCTGCCGTTAGCAGGATCAACCGACACCACGCAAACTCCACTGCCCGCAATCCGGTGGGAACGGGCTTCCTGTGGATAATTGGGGCGCGGGCCGTAAGTCGTAACTGCTTTCGCGGCAGAAGCCGATATTACGTTTTCGGCCGACGCGCGATGGCCTGCCATTGGTTTCGTAGCAGGTTGATTGGCGAGCATTCTCGATGCAGCTAAGTCCTTCGTCGGTTTCGCCGCGGAAGATGAGATCACGCTCGCGTCTGGCGCCGCGGCGTGTCGTGCTGTTTCCATTTCGGCTGGATTGGTTGTCTTTTCTCGCTCAGCTAATTCCTTCCTCGGTGTCTCTGCAGGGGCCAATATTACGATCTCGCCTGCCGGCCCAGCGTTTTGCGCCGGTTCCATCGCAACTGGATTGGCTGTATTTTTCTGCTCAGTTAAACTCTCCTCCGGTTGCCTTGCCGCAATGACGAAGGGGTTATTTTCGCCGTAATCACGCCACGGGCCAGGAGGCACATCGCGTATCTCGACGAATCGCCAATCGGCCACATCGGTTGGTTCGAGGTTCAGATAATCGCGGACGGCCGGAGAAACACAAAGACCTGCACCGTGACTTGCATTCGGCGTTGGCGGTTCATTCTGAAAAACGTACTGGAAATGGTCTGTGCGAAACGGCCCAGTCCCATTGCGCGTAGCAGATGCGATGCCCTTCTCGG
Source organism: Verrucomicrobiota bacterium (assembly GCA_003219945.1). GTDB lineage: Bacteria > Verrucomicrobiota > Verrucomicrobiia > Chthoniobacterales > UBA10450 > Udaeobacter. The sequence goes on from QHQV01000067.1 coordinate 6,943, forward strand.
ATGGCGATCCAGCGATCTTTGCAGACTGACCGACCCGGCTCACCATGGACATGCCTAAACCAAGGAATTACATTCGCCGCTTCTGGTTTGAACTTAGCCTGCTCAACGTCGTTGTAGGGCAGCGCACAATAGAACGGATTTTGACTCGGTACGAATGAGATTGGGATATAATCATGCCGGGCTGCCGGCTCGGGGTCATCCACTCCGCCAAAGTTCTTCAGCCAATCCTTATCCCAAACGCTCTCGTGCTGTGGCGACGTTTTGCCCTTAACCTGCTGTTCACCGACCCAAAAAACTGTTGTGACGACGTTCGTCCTCCAGCGAAAAACATCTGGTGATGGATGCGCTGTAAGCGGGCTTGCGCTCGTGCCAAGAGACGGAGGATGAGGTGGGTCTCCCGTCTCTGGCGAAGACGTAGTGACCAGCGCCGTTTGAGAGAGCATTATTGGGTCAGTAGGCGTTGGGTTCGTGACGTCCGCTTCTGCTATTCCACGTGTCCTTTCGATAATCTTGTGGCGCAGGCCGCTAATTTTAGCCCAAGTGTCGGATTCACGCGGTAACAGCCAAGCGGCCAGAGCAAATCCGAGAACAAACGCCGTCATAGCAATAGCTAGTGATCTTGTCTCGCGACGGCACCATTGAAAGACACTGTTGATTAGGTCGACTGCTGTTGCTATCGAGAGCCAAAAACGCTTTGGAATAACGATCATGCTTCTCCTAAAGGCCCGACGGAGAGCAAAGAGGGCTATCCTCCAATCGCAAGGCTCTGTGGGGTGATTCAATATGCGCGGCTCATACGAGCAGAGCCCGCAAAGTCGCCGGTACGCGAGATTGATCTGTTTCAGCTTCTCCTCGGCTTTGTTCTTAAGCCTGATGTCATTCGAGAATCGATCTGGGTGCCATACTTTCGTTTGATCACGATACGCCTGTCTTATCTCGGCAAGAGACGCCCCCCGTTCAATCTCAAGGATCCGACAATCGTTCTCGTAGTCGCTGAGAGGGACTAAGCGAATTTCTCCCATAACTTGCCTAGGTCACCGTTCGCGTAACGAAATCCTCCCCCCGGTCTCCCTCGACTTCGCTGGCTTGGGCTAGCGCAACAAGCATGTTAAGGCCGCCGAATTGGTTTGCCAGATTTTTTTGCGGCACGCGCGTAAACCCCAATGGAACGGGCCGCCTGCGATACTGGCCGGGCATCGTCGCCGCTTCGCTGAGCTTCCTGCGATCTCTTGCTGTTTGCCGAAACTTTGTCCCATTCTTTCGTAGCAGTCAGTAAGGACCTGTGTCAGAAATTTCCTAGTCTTCAAGACCACCGTTTGGACCGGCGGCTATGAAAATGCTCGCGAGCCGAATTGCGTAGGAGTTAGAGAAATCGAAGCACTGCGGCATTTACGAATCGGAATTGTCGCGCATTTGGCCAGATAATGGGAAGCCACGCGAGCCTCAATCGCTTTGGTCGCCGAACAGCACGGCCGGCGGCTTCGCTACTATGTGACCGACCACACAAAAACCGCTACGACCGAACCGAATCGAATTTTGTCGCCATCCTTCAACTCAGCGTCAGTAATAGAAACGCCATTAACCTGTGTCCCGTTTGTTGAGTGCAAATCTTTGAGCCGATAAGAGTCGCCAAGCCTAGCGAGTATCGCGTGCTGCGCTGATACTGTCGGATTGTCGATGACCACGTGGTTCAAGGGGACACGACCGATCGTGATGACCTCGCCAAGTAACTTGTGCACTACAAGATCAGTCCCGTCGTGATTCAGAACCAGCCATCCCATTCCAACCTTGCCGAAAGCCTAGTCGATCCTAAACAGCGCTCAACATATAAAGAATTGGAATACAATCGCCGATAGACTGAGGAAAGCCGGTTGGCGTTGCGGCTGTATCTCAAGTACGGATGACAAGGGGCTATCAATTGGGTTGTGGCCGCAGAGTGTGAGCACGCTCGATGCTTTTTTGTGCATGCAGATCAGAGTTGCCTGCTTTTCTCGAATTCCAATCCGGAATTAAGACCCACCGGCATAATCATGAGTGCCACTGCCCGGGACCGCATGAAGAATTGGGAAGCAATCGCCGATAACTCTCAGCAAGGCCGGTTGGACGTGGGGTTACGTCTCAGGCACCGATGCGAGCGGGCGAACGATCTGGATTGCTGACGCCACATCGTGGCGACGGAAACCGGTTTGGTGTGCGTTCGGATGAGAAGCTGACTGCCTTTATCGAACGGAGGCGCTTGATGCTGGCGAGCTATCCTCTTGCGTCATCAAAATAGAGCGCTTGATTCGAAATTACCCCTAATCATACTTCGATACCGGGCAATCTCAGAACGTCACCGTCACTTGATTAGAACAAGTCTGAGTGCCCGCGTTGCATACTTTATAGGTGTAGCTCGCATGGCCACGGCCGCCGGGCGAATCGGTATAGAAACCGTCGTTTGGAGTCGTGGCGACGACTACGCCGTTGCGGTAAACATCGACGTTGCTCGAAGTCGCCCCCGTCCAGGAGAGGTCCACCGCCTGTTGTCCGTGCACTTTGTAGCCGCGCGCATTAAGCCTGATTTGCCCCGGCGTCGGTGTTGTCGTCGGTGTTGGAGTTGGGCTTGCGGTAGGGAATTGGAACTTGCCGATGCGCGTAAACCAGCTTGCGCTAGCGGTGACAGGATAATATTCGTTGGTGTGCCAGAAACTTAGATTATCGGCAGGATCAATAGTCAGCATGCTGTAATCGCCCCAGCGTCCACTGGAATGGGTCTGGTGACCGGCGCCTGCCGTCATGACAGCTTCGCCCTGACCCAGATCATTTAACGGATCGGAGGCAAGACGTCCGGCATAACGAACGGAAGGTTCTTGCGTCGCGCTGGAGGTGGAATAGGCGATGGCCATGTTTCCGTTTTGATCCACTGCGATGCTGGGCATCCACCGCCACAAACCATCATTCCCATTTGTCCAGCTTTGTTGTTGTGCCGGCATACCGGGGAAATTGCCGCCAGTAACATTCATTTGGTACCAGCGAATGGCAGTTGGTCCGTTCGGGTAATTCAGAATAACAGTCTGCGACGCCCACAACGACTCAGTGCCGGACCTATTTTGATAAACAAGCGGTGTCATGATTTTGTCGCCCAAGGTGTCTAACTTTTGTGCTGTCCCGTTCTGGGGCACTAGCAGCGTGCCGGTACTGGTAAATGCGTCAATGAACCCGGCTACGGTGACGTTGGCATTTGGGGTATGGTTGACACCGAGGCCAAGAGTCGAATTAGTCGGTGTGCCAAAATCGACGTGAAATTTCCAGCCGTGTACCTGAGTCAATGTCACGCCGCCGGTGGCGGGGCTATCGACAGAGATGAGAAACTCATCTCTGCCCGCAGGCGGAGGCGTACCCGTGCGAAAACCAGCTGGAACCAAACTGTAGGAATCCCCCAGGCCAGCAGGGGTAATGTCAAAGGCAATGGTGTGAGCAGCTCCGCCGGTTAGCATGGAGGCGCGGTCGAAAGCAAAGACCCGCACGCCTTGAAAGCCAAGCGTAACGCCATTGAACAAGTTGACGGTGAGAAAATAGGCGTTTTGTGCAGGGCTCCCGCCGCTGTTCCACATCCCCAACTTCGGGTAATCACCGACCCAAGTCGGGTTGGATGGGTCATGCTGGATTGCATAGAGGAACCAGCCCCCACTGACGGGGTCGCCTGTCTGAGATACACCGATGCATTGGTAGAACGGCCCCGAGCCGGGCAGCGAGCCGGGAAAGGCAAAATCGCTCACCACCCAACGATTAGCCTGATGATCATAAAAGACGAAGCCATCGCCATTGTTGAAGCCCGAACAAGGCGTTCCTACCAGGGCCAGGAAGAAAGAATTGTAGGTCGTCCCATTGGGACCATTGAGCGGATTACCGTTTTTATCAAAAATCTTGATCGAGCTGTTGACTGACTGGACATAATGATTCGGGCCGACATCGCCATCGGTGTCAGGTGGCAAACAGAGACAACCACTCTGGCTTGAGTTCATCCCATCGAAAGTCAGCAGTGGCGCAGGCATTACCGGCGTGGGCGGTGTGATTTGCTTCAGCAAGTTCTCGAACCAGGGATAATCGGATTGATTGGTCGAGTTTGGAATTTCCTGATGCGGATAACGCGTCAGCCGCTTCTCTTCGATCTCCGCGTTTGGAGCAACGTAAGGGAGACTGCGCAAATCGTTGTTTTCAATAACCGGTCCCACCAGCCGCACGACGTCGGGCGTCTGTGTACCGGGAGAGTCCTGTGCGCCTCCAGAGTGATTTCTTTGTTGGGTCGGCTTTGCGCTTTTTGTTTGGGCAAACAGCGCCACTGCGAGAGCACCGAGGCAAAAGACAGCAGCAATTAAAACGCGAAGATTGAAGAATGCAGATTGAGAAGTGGATTTCTTTTTCATGTGTGAAGTGGAGTTGTTTCCCCTCTGCGGCGGAGCCGAGACCCTAAGGCAGAGGCTACGTGAAACGAAAGAAGCATGTCAAGATATTTCCGGAAATCTTCCTTGATGAGGTGCCAATGGCGAGGCGCCTGTCTCGTCCAGCAGTCCCCGGACTTAGGATAACGGGGCTGCAGTGCCATTGGCGCGGCTGGAAGACTGAAAATTCTTCGATGAAGTACTGAGAGATCATCGCTGACAATCTGAGCAAAGCCGGTTGGAGTTGGGGCTGCATCTCAAGTACCGGTTACGACTGGCGACAATTTTGGGTTGTGTGGCCGCAGAGCGTGAGGACGCGGGACGCTTCATTTTTCGCGCGGATGAAAAGCTGACTGCGTTTGTGGAAAGGGCAGTTTGTATCCACCTATTGACTGAACAAATTCAGCGAATGAAATCGCCTTTCATTGCGGACGCTTGTGTTGCAGGCAAGTCCAGCATTATTCGCATCCGCATGGCCGGAGATCAGATCGCCAGCCGCGGACACGGTGTAGCTGCCCAGATTGAGCATACGGACACGTAAACTAGAAAGATCCGCAGTGTTGTGAAATTCAGCAAACTAACACCCGACTGTGATCTTTGATCGGGTGATAATATACCTGGACTCACCGATTTGCAATACGATGAATGACAGTCACCGTGACAGGGTGGAAGGCTCATAGCTCGCCTGCCGAATTCGTTCGATCCGAATCGAGGGAAAGAAGTTCCCTCAGATTTGATTGGCGCAACGATAGTAGCTGTCGGCACGCTTGATGAAACAATTGAAGGCGACTCGTCTTAGATTATCGACGCAGCGAGAGAGATCGAGCTCGCAGATTTGTTTTAGCCTTCAATGAGTTGGGGATGTGGGTTCTTCGGAAAGCCACTCTGGACGGTGATCAAGAATGCGGTTTCTAACCACCTGCCCAAACAACTCCAAGAAAAAACTCAAGCCTTTCGTTCTATCTCGGATACCTTCGAACAAGTATCGAAATTGCTTGAATACATCCTTGCCGTCTTCGAGTAGGGATTCCAACTCCATCTTGATTCCATAGCGCTTACTAAAACCGGATAGCAATTGATGGTCCTTCGCGAGTTCATCGTGGCGCTTTTTCAGCTTCGCGCGAGATTCACGTCCGAGTTGAAGATATAGCTTCTGTAAATCGTGGGTCTCCGGCACTTGCTTGCCTTCAATTTCAAGAAGCAATTTCAGATACAACTCGACCGCCAGTGCACCATTGACGCCGTACACTAATCCCAAGTTAA
>QHQV01000068.1 GCA_003219945.1 Verrucomicrobiota bacterium
ATAATCATTGCTTTGCTGTTGCTTATGAAATTAAATTCAGTCTCCGTCCGAAAAGTCGCCTTACTCCTTGCAACAATTTGTGCCGTAATGCTCGCGTCGGTTACTCAGGTCAGGGCGGAGCGCCATCCTCTTCCTCCGTCTGGTGTTGCTCCTGTCCCGGACAGCGGCGCAACAGTGATGTTGCTGGGTGCCGCCCTTGGCGCGCTCGGAATGGCTCGGGGTTTTCTGCGGAAACGTTGACCGACGACCAGCGAGACTGAATCAAAAAACCGGGCGGGCGTTTCTGCCTGTCCGTTTTTTGTTTCGAGGGACGTGCAGAATCACTGGGGTGCGCGATAGGGCGTTACGGCCAGCCCCGACAGCACAAATGCCAAAATGTCGGGAGTTCGTACGATCTTCGTTTTGTGTTGTAAGCTCTAGGGTCCTAGGTGTTTAGTCGGGATTCCATTTACTCGAACTCTTGTAAGCGTCGGCGGGATTTACGGCTGTCCTTGGGCCCGCCATACGAGATTTTGCGATGTGAATCCGACTGACTGGCATAAGTCCCTTGTTAGCAGGAGTTAGTGTTAGGCGGGCAAGTCATATGGTAAAGTTACGACGAGTTGGCAAGGCCTTTGCTTCTCTCATCTATGTTTGACGCAGCCTCAGGCGGTAGGCGTACTTGAAAAATTAGCCAGCAAAAGCGTCCCGGTCCTCGCGAAGCTGGAAAAAGCAAAGTGGCCGTTCCTTCGGACGGTCACTTTGTGTTTTAGGAGTGGCGACAAGCGAGTTGTGTGTGTAAAACTTTCGAAACCGAAAAAGATGTTTAAATGGTCGTCTGTCATGCCGCAACGAAAAGTGTCATCAACATTGAAGACGTTTGTGATTAGTCGGAATGTTTTACGCTTAGTCGGATTTCCTTACGGAATATCGGCGGTCGATGAGGAACTGCGAAAATGCGATTGCAAGTAATTAGCTAGCAGTTAATAGTTTGCATCATTTATCAGTCGTATGACTGAGTGGCATTTGAAATGCTTTCTTTCAAAGCAACAACGTAAGCCAAACACACAATGAAGAAGACAATTCTCGCGGTTTTAGCTATGGGCGCACTCAGTTGCGCACTTTTCAGTCAGCAAGCTCAGGCTGTTCCAATCACCGGAACCATCCAACTCGGTGGGGCGGTCCAGTTTGATTCAAGCTCTTTGAATATGGCCCACAGAGTGAACGTTTGGTTCGACACTTTCGGTAATCCCGGCCATAGCACGGTTCAGCCCGGAAATACTGGCACCTTCGCTTCGATACTTCCCGGGACGCAAGCCACCATGGCGCAACCTTGGATATTCAATCCATCGACGCCTACTCCGCATCTCTGGAGTGTTGGCGGGTTTACTTTCGATCTAATGTCCTCGACGATCATGCACCAGACTGCGACTTTCCTTGATATCTTGGGACACGGAACTGTGAGCGGCAATGGGTTTGACGCCACATCCATGGACTGGGCTTTCACGACCCAGAATGCGGGCGGACAGACACATATGATATTCTCATTCTCGGCGAACGGTTCTTCCCCTGGTGTTCCTGACGGTGGCGCAACGGTAATGTTGCTCGGCGCTGCCCTTGGCGCGCTTGGCATGGCACGGCGCTTCCTGAAGAGCTAAACCGTTCAACCAAACTTTTGCCATAAGAGTGGCCGTTCTTTGGAGCGGCCACTCTTTTTGTACGTGTAGCGGGCCAACCCAATTAGCCGTTCCCCCACCAGTTTGCTCACTTTGTTCCGCAGCCCTACTTGGCCCAGAACAGGACATGAATCTGTTCTTTCGCAGGAAGTAAGTTAGTGACTGCGACTCCGATCCTTGAAAGGGAGTCCCGAACGCAGTCTTCCGGAGCAAGTGCATCACTTCAATCGTGCTTGAGCACGACGCAAGTTGTCGGCCGCGCCATGCAACTCAGGGTTCAGACGCAATGCTGCCTCAAATTCCGGAATGCTGTCGCGGGCTTTGCCGGACGCCAGGAGAGCCAATGCAAGATTGTTATGAGCATCCGCACTGTTGGGATTGAACCGCAACGCCTCGTGAAGTTGGTCAATAGCCTCCGGGAATCTACCCAAGCGCCCCAGCGCGATTCCAAGGTAGTTACGAACGTTTGCGTCTTTTGGTGCCAACTGTGACGCACGGCGCAGTTCATCGTACGCGGCTTCGTCACGGTTCTGCTTCCACAGTGCCAGACCGAGCTGCGAGTGCGCTTCGGGTGCGTCGGGCCGTGAATAGATTGCCGTTTGGTAATACTCGATGGCTTCTGGCAGCCGATCTTGATGGTAACGGGTAATACCCATATTCACCAGGACCTCGTAATGATCGCGCTGTACGTGCAGGGCCTTCTCAAAATGCGCCGCTGCTTCGTCGTACCGGCCGGTATTGTCCAGGGCAATGCCCAGGCTGTTCTCTATGACGAGATTAGGTGGAGTGACCGCGAGCGCATGCTTAAATAAGGTAAAGCTGTCACGCCAGAGATGAATCTGTGCGTTCGTAAGAGCAGCAAGAACCAGTAGAACCGCGCCGGCTATCGCCCCGGCTAGCGAGGGCGCAAGGCGTCGCATTTTTGCGATGTCCGCTAATCCGTACACGAGCGCAATGAAGAAGCCGATCGACGGAATATAGAAGTAGCGATCGGCCATCGTTTGCCCGCCAACCTGAACTACTCCAATAACGGGAACCAGTGTTCCCAAGAACCAAAGCCAGCCTACGATGAGATAAGGGCGGATTTCACTTTGAAAAAGGCAAAATGCCGTAATCCCAGATAGCAGGCACGTCGCAGCGACAATTTGCCAGGCCGGTATGCCGATCGGCGTGAATGGATAATAGACGGCCAGATCATGGGGCCAGAACGTGAGCAGTAAGTATTTCGCATACGAGATGAGCGCGTTCAATAATCGTAACGCAATTGGAACATCTGAGAATGTGCGCACAGCGCCTGAATGAGCCTGGGCAAAAAAAGTGATGACACAGGAAGCAGCTACAATGGCAAAGAGCGGCAATTTCTCGCGTAGCAGTGGCGCAATCCAGACGAAGAAGTTCTTCTGGCGTGTCCATCGTGCTAAACGGCGCAACGGCCAGTAGTCGAGGAGTAACATTACGAATGGCCAGGTCACCAGCACCGGTTTGGCCAGAAGCCCCAGCACAAGTGTTAGGACAGTCCATGCATACCACTTTCGTGAGTTTTCCTCGGCATAACGTGTGTAAGAGATGAGCGACAGCAGCCCAAAGAATGTTGAGAGCGTATCTTTGCGTTCAGCCGCCCAAGCGACAGACTCCACATGCAACGGATGAAGCGCAAAAAGAGCGGCCACTAGCGCGCTTGGCCATCGAGCATGTGTTGTTCGCGACAGAAACGCAAAGACAAGCAATGTGTTTGCCACATGAATTAGTGCGTTAACCAGCAGGTGGCCACCTGCATTCAATCCGAAGAGTTGGCTGTCGATCATATGTGTGATCCACGTCAGAGGATGCCAGTTTGCCTCGTAAAAAGTGGTGAATGCCCAGGCGAGTCCCGCAAGGGTAACGCCGCGATTCACCATTGGATTATTTTTAATATACCAGCCATCATCGAGAGTGATGAACTGATGCCGAATGACTTGCGCATAAATCCCAAAGGTGATTACCGCCAGCCCGAGAACAATGAAAAGATCAGGTCGTGCGAATGTGGCAATGTGGCGGTCCTCGAAAGATTTCGCGATTAGACCGTTGGCCGCGGTGGGGCCATTAACTTGTCTGTTTTGCGATCTTCCTTCGCCCATGCCGTTTGCGAACCTTACAAGATCACGGAAAATCGACTTATCGACGATGCAAGAGTCTAATCAGCATTGTAGTGGCCCGAGTAAATCTGCCCGGCCTTTTTTTATTCGCTGTAAGTGGCCGAATAGGAGATCTGGATATGACAAACATCCGCAAACCTTACGATTCGCGTCCCATCTGGTTCGCTGCCACACATACGTAGCGAGTAACCATCGCGCTTATTTGCGGGCGCACGACATCACGCGGGGAGCACTTTTGCGGTCGAGACATCGATCTCCATCGATCGCCCAAGAAAATCGAGCAGCACTCGAATCCGTTCTTTGGCAGGCAACACTTGCGTGATCACGACCTCCAAGCCGCGAAAAGGGCCTTCTATGATATGAACGGGTTGGCCAATCTTGAGCGAGGCATCGATCGTGACGACCTCATCAATGCCAGCGTGTGATCGAAGCGCCGTAATCGTATCCTCCGGCAGTGTTGCCAGACGATCTCCAAAACGGACGATTCCCCGTATTCCGTGAGAGCTTTCAACGGCACGGCGCTGCGTGGCATAATTAAATCTTGCAAACAAGTAGCCGGGAAACATCGCCTCAACAAACCATATCGGTCCTCGCTGCGTCAGCTTACGGAATCGCAATCTCGGCGATAGACACTCGACTCCAAACTGCCGGCGCAGTGAAATAGCGGCCAAGTGTTCTCGTTTCGGCTCGGCCCTGAGACAGAACCACACCGGCTTATCCAGCAGCGCGAGCGCAGCAGCAGACTGCGTCACAATCCTGACTACGGCGTGCGAACTCCAAAGTTCCAAAAAATTACCGGAAGAATTTGATGTCAGCGAAAACACGAGTCGTGCGAAAGAACAATTGCAGCGGGCGCGTTCGTGCTTAAGGTGCGCTCTCCAATCCTAGATATGCTCTGCATGATTTTCGCTCAGGCTCAAACGGGATCGCCTGGACCTATGCCCGGCGGCGGCATTGGCTCGTTCTTCGTCCCGCTTATTTTCATTTTCATCATCATGTATTTTGTGATGATTCGGCCGCAAAAGAAGCGGCAGGAACAGCAACAGAAATTAATTGGAAACTTGAAAACAGGTGACCGGGTCGTGACCAACGCTGGCATTCATGGTCTCATTTCGAACGTGAAAGAGACCACAGTTCTCGTGAAGGTAGCTGACAACGTAAAAATCGAGATGGACAAATCGGCGATTACCAACGTCCTGAAAGAGGCGTAAGGTAAAACGTTCCGTCACTAAGCCGGACGGAACAAAGCAACGCCGATGAGCAAATTAAAAATCGAAAATCGAGAATCGAAGATTTCATGACGCCAGTGCTCACTTTTTTTATCGGCCTCGCCATACTGGTGCTGTTCGGCTGGTATTTCGCGACCGAAACCGAGCGGCTACGCCGCATTCTAGGGACTGTGCTCACAATCGTAGTGACTGCGTTTTGCCTTTGGTCGACCTATCCGCCTTTTGATGAGAAGCGACCGGATGGGACAGTGATTCGCCGCGGAAAGATCCATCTCGGCCTCGACCTTCAAGGTGGCACTTCGTTTTTGATTCGGCTCGAGCCGCCGGCAAGCGCCGATGGTGGGAAGCGGCCGATTACAAAAGCGATGGTGGATCAGGCCATCGAAGCCATCCGCAAG
>QHQV01000069.1 GCA_003219945.1 Verrucomicrobiota bacterium
CCATATCAGCAGCTCGCTTTCATCTACACGAGGTATCTAAAGAGAACGGACCAGGCGATCGATTACGCCAATCGCGCGATCGCTCTGAATCCCGGAGATGTGGAAGGTTATCAGCGCCTGGTTGAAATCGAACTCACAGCCGGCCAAGAGAGAAGGGCACTTGAGGCTCTGGATCGCGCCCTAAAAGTGAATAGCAGTGATCCGAACTTTTGGATACGCCTGGGAAAGCTTTACGTGGCCATTCTTTTTAAATCCGATTCACAGCCGAGGCCCGACGAACTGAAGAAGACCAACGAGGTTTTCAAAAGAGCGGCAGAACATGCCGGCGATGATCCAGGCACCCTCAAGGAAGTAGCAGATTATTACGCAGCATCCCAGCAACTAAAGGAAGCAATCCCGCTTTATTTGCGTGTTCTCGAACTGCAACCGGACGACGCAAATGCGCGAGAGAAATTGGCGACCGGCTTTGTCCTGACAAACCAAAGAGACAAGGCGGTTGAGATGCTTGAGCAAATTATCAAGGAACACCCCGAAAAATATCAACCGTACGACTTACTGGCCCAGGTGCTCGATGAGGAAGCGCGATCGCTTCAGCGCGCGAATCGGATCGAGGAAGCGCAAGCGAAATTCGCCAAGGTCGCCGCCAATTACGAGCAAAGCCTCTTGATCAATCCAAACCACGCCGGCACGTATGTGCGTCTGGCGGAGTTACTCCTCGGCGTCCTACGAGACCCGGAGCACGCAGTGAAATTGCTGGGCGAGGCCCGGCGCCGATTTCCAGGGGCGCCGGAGATCGTTTATTACCTGGGGATCGCGCAGCGTGAAGCAAAGCAAAGCCAGCAAGCGGTGGCGACGTTCGAGGAGGCGCTGCATGAAGCGCAACTCGAAGAGGACGATGATTTCGTAAATGCGAAGTTTTACTTCAACTATGGAGCGGCTGCCGAACAAGCGGGCTTATACGAGAAGGCCGCTGATTTACTTCGTAAATCGATTGCGCTCGACCCCGAGAACTCAGCCGAGGCTAGCAATTACCTGGGTTACATGTGGGCTGATCACAAGATGAATCTCGACGAAGCTGAAACGATGATCAGATGCGCGCTGGAGAGCGAACCGAACAATCCTTCTTACCTCGATAGTCTCGGCTGGGTGGAATTTCGGAAAGGTCAGTTTGATCGAGCCTTAGACAACCTGCTCCGCGCTGCGAAGACTGCACAGCGCGAAGATCCGGTCGTGCTTGAACACATCGGCGACACGTATCTGAAATTGAACCGGACCCGGGAAGCCTTGGAAGCCTGGCAGAAAGCTCTGGCACTGGACCCGAAAAACAAGAATCTCACGGATAAAATCGAGACCACGAAAAAGACCATCGGCAAGAATTTTATCGGAAAACACCAATCCCACCTAACGAGTGCTCTAACATCGAAAATCGAACACTGAACATTTGCCGCCGACATTTCGATTACGGTGAGAAATGAAGGATTACCCCACATCGTGGCAACGCAAGATGATGTGGGCGGCGCTGACTGCCTGTTTCATCGTTGTTCTCGTCGTCATTGTTGCCGCCGTGATCTGGGCCGGCGCCAGCATAATCAGTTTTCTCCAACCGATTCTGATCCCGGTGGCGATCGCCGCAATTCTCACCTATTTGCTCGATCCGCTGGTGACGAAAATGTCTCGCGGAGCGCTTACTCGCACCAAGGCCATTGCGTTGCTTTTCGCAATAGCGCTTTTTGCATTGGGCGGTTTGGCAGCATGGCTCGTTCCGACGATCTCCGTTCAGAGCGCCAATTTCGCCAGGCAAATCCCCTCATACACCGAGCGGGCTCGTGATTACATCGTCGATCTTATCTATCGGTTTGACCAGACATTCGGGTTGCTGGGCGCAGGACAGACCAAATCTGCGTCGAAAAATCTTACCAATTTTTTGATCGGTCCGGGGCCATCTCCTTCTCCCAACCGACAAACGATGTCGAGTCCAGCCGCATCGCCGCAACCAACTGCGCCTGCCACTCAAGTAATCGCCCCAATGCAACCCAAGCTGAGTAATGCCGAACGCCAGCGCATCCAAGCGTACGTGGAAAAACAAATGCCGAAGTTGCAGGAAGCGCTGCCGACTTTACTCGGAAAGCTGTGGGATATCTTGAAGACAAGCATCGGCGGATTTCTCGGCGCTACCGGCTTCTTGCTCAGTCTTATTTTGGTCCCCGTCTATTTGTTCTTTCTGCTCAAAGAAAAGCCGCGCATCGAGAAAAGATGGACAGATTACCTGCCGTTGCGCGCGTCGCCGCTGAAGAACGAACTGGCGGATGTAATATTACAAATCAATTCCTACGTTGTCGCGTACTTCCGTGGTCAACTACTTGTATGTCTGATTGACGGCATCCTCATTGGCATCGCGTTGACACTGTTCGGCCTGAACTTTGCGGCAGTAATCGGCGCGATGGTGGTCGTTCTCACCATGATTCCGTATATCGGGATCATCATTTGTTGGGTGCCGGCTGTTCTCATCGCCGCATTTCAATGGGGTGATTGGACTCACCCGATCATTGTAACCGCGATTTTTATCGTGATTCAGAACCTGGAGGGCCTCTTTTACGCGCCACGGATCGTTGGAAACTACGTTGGCTTACATCCGATGACTGTCATTGTGTCGATCTTTGTCTGGGGCTTGATAATTGGCGGAGTGATCGGTCCGCTCCTTGCTGTGCCGCTCACAGCCACACTAAAAGTGCTTTTCGGACGTTACGTTTGGGGTCGGCATTTGGAGGACCAGCTTCTACCGAACGAAACGGCTCTCACCGCTGAAGAAATTGAAATGCCGACTCATCATTAGCGCAGCAAACAACGCATGAAAGGGAGAAGTGTATCGACGGGCGTCGAGACAGCGCACCACATTCCGGGTCAACTTGAGCATGCCGAACGCGGGAAAGGCCGGCAATCGTCTGGCAGAACGCACTCGATGTTTCAGGGGCAACTTACGAGGCATCGCCTGTGTATTGCGATTGCGGGATTGGCAATCGCTCTCTTGGTAGGCGTTTTCTTCATAACTTACGGCTCTAAATTGTACGAGAACTGGCGCGAACGCCGTTTGCTACAGCAAGCAACTACACTCTCGCAAGAGGGAAAGCTCAGCAAAGCCGCGCAAATCGCGCAGGAACTCGCCAGCCGCCATCCGGATTCTCTCGCAGCGCTGTCGATCCTGGCAGACACAGCGGAAAGACAAAACCTTGAAGAAGCCGTTGCATGGCGGGAGCGGATAGCGCGATTACTGCCAGGAGACGCAGAGAGTCAGCTCAACTTTGCCTCCGCGGCGCTCCGCTTTGGGAAGCTCGATGTCGCCCGCGAAGCGCTTCATCGAGTCTCTCCGAGAGATCGGGACAGCGCAGCCTTTCATGTCGTTGCTGGTTGGCTGGCGCGCGGAGAAGGCAATTTTGCCGAGCAGGAGGAGCAATTCGCTGCTGCGGTAAAGAAAGAACCAAAGAACGAGCTCTATCAATTCAATCTCGCGGCACTACAAATTCGTTCCAAAGACGCGGAAAAGCGCAAGAACGCTCGGAACACGCTCGAGCGACTTAACACCATAGTGTCGTACCGAACTGGTGCCCTGCGAGCATTGCTCAATGATGCTGTGGAACGCAATGACCTGACCGCGGCTGATGGCTTTGCCCAACAGCTCCAAATGTCGCCAGAGGTCACATTCGGCGATTACCTGCTTTGCCTGAATTTTTACCGAAGGCTAGACGAAAAAAAATTCCGGCAGCTGCTTGAAAAAGTGAAACCGTTCGCGACGCGTAATACATCTGATCTCGCATCTTTGATCGACTGGATGAATCAGAACGGACTCGCCGGAGACGTTGTGAAGTGGGTGAACAAGTTGCCGACTGCACGACTTAATTCGCCGCCTCCGTCTGTCGCAGTCGCGGATACTTATGCAACCGTGAAGAATTGGTCGCGTCTGAAACGCTGGACACGGATCGGAAGTTGGGCTGACGCCGAATACCTACGTCTGGCGTACGGTGCAATCGCGGAGCGGCACTTGCGTTCTCGCAGCGGTTCGAGGACGAACTCGGAGTTCGAAACGCTTTGGCAATCTGCCGATGGATTGGCACTGTCCCGGCCGGAACGTGAACTTACGCTGGCCCGACTCGCCACGAAATGGCAATTGGCGAACCAGGCCGAAGACCTCTGGGTGCGCGTCGAACAAAATCCGACGAGGCGCCGTGAAGCGCTCGACAATCTTCGGCAGCTGTATCGCGCCAAGGGCGAAACAACCAAACTGTACGAAGTTCTCCAACGGCTTCATGAGAGTTCGCCTAACGAGGCGCCGATCACGGCGGACCTTGCGCGGCTCGGCCTGGACATTGCCGAAAATATCGAACGCTCACATCAACTCGCGAAAGAGGCTTATGACCGTGCGCCGAATGATGTCGATTGCGCGGTAACCTACGCATTTTCACTTCATCGCCTTGGCAGAAATGCAGAGGCTCTTGCCATTATCCAAAGTCTGCCGCCTGACCAGCTCCACGATCCGCACGCAGCCGTTTACGTCGCCCTTGTGCTGCTCGCGGGAAGCGAAGTCGAGGAAGCAAGGGGTTACATAGACGCCGCCGAAAACGGCAAACTTTACCCGGAAGAGAAAAAGCTGATCGAGGAAGCAAAGACGAAGCTCATCGCGGCGTCTACAACTCCGGTACCGGTAGACTCACCATCGCCCAGCGCAACACCTCCGCTATAGCATCACTGTTCTTTTTCGATTGCATCTGTCCAATCCGCGATGTCTTTCTCATTCATCTGAACACGCTCTTGCAAACGTGCATCCCGAAGTCCCCACTCCTGTACGTCCACCAAATATTGCTGCCGGGAAAGTAGCGTACCGCGGCATAATCGTTCTGGCCCGGCCGTCCCCGCTTCACTCCGGAGCCGCGTAATCAAATCCTCCATAATCGGCGCCGGGATTCGCGCGCGTTCACCGGGATAAATGTAGCCGAACAGAATCAAATGACTGAGCAGTACGCGCCAATCAGAACCGAACCGGCGAACCAGGTGCGCCCAATCGATCTCTGCCGCGCAGCAGCGAAGAATGTGCGCGATGTCGGCGCCGTCGAACCGTTCGCGTTCCATGATGTAAGCCTTCATCCAAATCATTTCCTCCGGCGCGCAAAGTTTCACCGGCACGCCCAGCAGCTCGTCGTCGAGCGCGCGGTCAAACCACGAATCATCCACTTCGCACAATCCATTGCCGGCTCGAAAAATCAGATCAAGGATATCTCCTTCGTAAGTCGCCTTCGCCAACCAATGCGGGAATGTCAGTTCGGTTTTGTACCCCCCGCGGGCTAGCGCACGGAGGGCAGCCTTCACATGATTTGGCCGCACATAAAGATCGAAATCCTTCGTGCTACGCGACACACCTCCGCACACCTCCACCATGTACGCGCCGCCGATCAGGAACGGAACCTCGGCAGAATGCAATGCTTCCACTGATCTGCGATGAAACTCATCGCGGCGGCCTTCACCGTGAGTGGTTCGAACTGCCGTGGCTGTGCTCGCAGTCATTACTCATCAATTACGCACTGGAACCCCGCCACGCGTGCATAGCGGGGGGTGATCTTTACGCGAAACGTCCATGCTGAGTCGCCATTTCGTTTCTTAAAGCGATGGCAAAACGAACGTTGCGTATCGCTGCGACCGCAGATCTTCACTACGGAAAGCATTCGCGCGGAAAAATGCAGGAAGCGTTTGCCGAGATTTCTGGGAGCGCAGATGTGCTGCTTCTCTGCGGCGATCTCACCGAGTACGGACTGCCCGAAGAAGCGGAGGAACTCGCCGCCGATATTCGCAGTGCGGTGAGAATTCCGTGTATCGGCGTCATTGGTAATCATGATTATGAATCAGGAAAGCCGGAACTCGTCGCGAACATTCTCGATCAGACCGGCGTGACCATGCTCAACGGTGAAGCGGTCGAAATCGCCGGTGTTGGGTTCGCGGGCATCTGCGGGTTCGGCGGCGGTTTCGGCCGGCGGATGCTGAACGCGTGGGGCGAGCCGCTGATTAAACAATTTGTGCAGGAATCAATCAGCCACGCCATTCGTCTTGAGCAGGCGCTAGTGAAGCTGCAAACGGAGCGCAGAATTGTGGTCCTGCATTACTCTCCAATTCGCGCAACGTTGGAGGGGGAAGATCCAGAAATCTACGCGTTCCTCGGTTCCAGTCGCCTCGAAGAACCGATCAACCGATTCCGCACCACCGCAGTATTCCACGGTCACGCACACAATGGAGTTACCGAGGGGAAAACTTCAACTGGCATTCCCGTCTACAACGTCTCAGCGCCAGCACTGCGCAAAATCGGAACGCCCTATAGAATTGTCGAACTGTAGAGCGTCTGTCAGACGCAATCGCCAGATAAAGAAACTGCTGCAACAACGTGCCAAGCCTT
>QHQV01000070.1 GCA_003219945.1 Verrucomicrobiota bacterium
GATCGGTGCGCAGATGGGCGTGACGCTCTAACCAGAGGAGACTAACGAATGGCTACTGGAACCTCCCCCTCCGCGCCGGCCGCGCGGATGGATCCGCATACAGCCCGGCGCGGGATGTTCGTGATCCAAGACGGCCGCAACGTGCTCTTCACGTTCCTGCTTCTCATCTTCCTCTTTGCGCTGTGGGGATTTTGCAACGGAATGATCGACGTGATGGACAAGCACTTTCAGGAAGTGCTGCACTTAAACCTTTCACAATCGGCCTGGGTGCAATTCGCACATTATCTCGGCTATTTCCTGATGGCGATGCCTGCGGGCTGGCTGGCGACGAAGCTCGGCTACAAAGGCGGGATCATCATTGGTCTGCTGATGACTGCAGTCGGCGGGTTTTGGTTTATTCCGGCGACGCATATTTCGCAGTTCTGGGCTTTTCTGATGGGCGTCTGCATCATCGCGGCTGGGCTTACGTTTCTGGAAACGATCGCAAATCCATATACGACGGTGTTGGGCCCACCGCAGTACGCCGCGACGCGCATCAATCTTGCGCAGTCGACCAACGGAATCGGCCTGCTGCTGGGGCCGATCGCGGGCGGGGCATTCTTCTATTCGAAGAACGCAGCAGGATTAAGCACAGGAAGCGAACGGCTTTGGATTCCGTACGCGTTCATCGGCGTGATCGTGATCATTCTAGCGATCGTTTTCTACTTCGCGCCCATGCCCGACATCGAGATGGAGGACGATTACCACCTCGATGACTCATCGCCGGACGCGCGCCAATCGATCTGGTCGCATCCGCATTTCTGGATGGCGGTGCTCGCGCAATTCCTCTACGTCGCCGCGCAGGCGGGGATCTTCAGCTTTTTTATCAACTACATGACGTCGCAGGTGCCGCCGGTGCCTGCGTCGTGGCAGGCGCCAGGTGTTTCGAATACCGGTTTCTTTAGCGGCTGGATTGAGACGCATCCGAGTGGCGCGCTCGGCTTCAGCAACAAAGCGGCATCTAATCTTGCTTCGTTAGGTTTCCTTTGCTTTCTGATTGGCCGCTTCACTGGCAGTGCGATTTTAAAGAAATTCGCCGCGCACAAGGTGCTGGGCTGGTACTCGGCGGCGGCTGTTGCCCTTTGCCTCGTGATTTTCGCGAAGCTGGGCTGGGTTTCCGTGGCCTGCGTTTTCCTGACCTACTTCTTCATGTCAATCATGTTTCCGACGATCTTCGCGCTGGGGATCTTCGGCCTTGGTCAATCTGCGAAGAAGGCGTCGTCATTCATCGTCATGGCGATCATGGGCGGGGCCGTGCTGCCGAAGGTGATGGGCGCTGTCGCCGATCGGTACGATCTCTCACGCGGCTTTATCGTGCCGATGCTCTGCTTCGCGTTCGTGGCGTTTTACGGCTTCATCTGGCCGCGGCTGAGTAATGCTGAGGGCGCGGTCCGTGTTTCAACTTCGGGCGGACACTGATGAACGCGAGCTTCGATCTCGATCACGCGAAGCTCGCCGCGGATCCGCGCTTTGCTGCCATTGGGCTGGAGCTGAGCGCGCTCTCGCCGATTAACTCTCGCGAGTCGTTCAACCGCTACTGCCGCGAAGCATGTCGCCTTTGGAATCGAGCGTTTCCTGGCGGAATCGGCAAAACGGAACAGTTCGGAAAATTACTGGATCGGATCGAGCACAACAACGACGGCGTGATTCGCACCGGTTGGGGCGGCGTTGCGATTACGCTGCACGAACATCCAAGCGTGGAGAAATATCTCGTCGTGCGCAAAGGCGGATACCTCGCGCTCGAGATGCACGAGCAGAAAGACGAGCGACTCGAAATCCGCGAAGGGGCAGGTCTTATCCTCTGGCGTCCGCCTAACGAGCGATCGCTTACGGTCGAAGTTCTCCTGCCCGGCGCTGAGTTTCATTTCCAACCCGGGATGGAGCATTGCATCATCAGCGCGGAAGACTTGCTCGTGTTTGAGCGTTCGGTCGACCCGAAAGGGATGGATCAGGATCTCATATTCATTTACGAACCGGACGCGATTCCAACTCGGCTGCCAAGTCATGCCTGCTGAGTTTTACGCCTTCGGCGAGATCCTGTGGGATTGCTTGCCTTCGGGTAAACACGCGGGCGGTGCGCCGTTCAACGTGGCCGCGCATCTGGCGCAGATCGGTGTCTCTTCGGCGCTCATTTCATGCGTCGGGCGCGACCCGCTCGGCGACGAGATCCTAGAAGTGGCCGGTCACAAACGGGTGAACGTCGAGTTCGTTACCCGTGCTCGCATCGGTCTGCCGACAGGCACCGTAATTGTCACGCTCGATGAACAACGCAACGCCACCTATGAGCTCGTTCGACCTGCAGCGTGGGACGAGATCCGCGTCCCGGCCAAAGCTCTCGACGCGGTTTCGAAAGCGCGCGCCTTCATCTACGGCTCGTTGGCGGGTCGCTCACCTTACAATCTGGAACAGCTCGACCGTCTGCTCGATGTCACAGGGCCGATGAACTTTTTTGATGTGAATCTGCGTCCGCCGTTCGTCGATCCGCCGATGGTGATGGATTTAGCCAGGCGCGCTGATGTTTTAAAGCTGAATGACGGCGAAGTCGGACAGCTCGCGCATTGGGTTCGCACCGGCGGATCGATCCCGGATACGCCGCGCGATGATGCGTCGATCGCCCGCGATTGTCAGACGCTGGCGGAAGCAACGGGCGTCTCCAGCGTTTGCGTGACGCGCGCTGAAGAGGGCGCCGCGCTTTGGGACCGCGGCAGCCTAACGACTGCGTCGGCGCCACACGTAGAAGTGAAAGACACGGTCGGCGCCGGCGATGCGTTCATGGCAGGACTTATGGTCGGACTCACCCGCGGAATCGATCACCAGCGTGTTCTGGAAATCGCTTGTCGACTCGGCGCGTATGTCGCGTCGCACTACGGCGCGACCCCATTGTTGCCGCCGGAATTGACCCAGCCGCTTCGCTAACTCTGCCGAATAGCGACGGCTAAGTGGGATGTCCAGGTAGTCCAGTGTTATACCCGGAAAGCGCGCCGCTGTTCGTCTATTTGATGACGGGCATGTTGACGGAGTTGTCAGGGAACAGGATTTTGCTGATGTCGCGGAGCAAGACGCGGGCTGTTGCCACGAGACTCGTTGAATCGTTAAAACGTTACATCGGAAAGAGGTGATTTCAGCCAAGGCGAAGCGCTAGCGCGCAGGCTGTCGCGACGTAATACGTTGAATCGTTGAGAGAGTAAAGCTCTGTTGGAGCCACGCACCTACACGGAGTTG
Source organism: Verrucomicrobiota bacterium (assembly GCA_003219945.1). Classification (GTDB taxonomy): domain Bacteria; phylum Verrucomicrobiota; class Verrucomicrobiia; order Chthoniobacterales; family UBA10450; genus Udaeobacter. The sequence continues at coordinate 3,262 of QHQV01000070.1, forward strand.
ATCCGCCTTCGCACAAGGTTACGGCGCGACCGAATGAGAATTGAGAAGGTATCGGAATCACGGCGCATGCGTCAGCGCAATAGACAGGCGAAAGGCTCCTACGCCTTTGCTTCAAGGGGGATATGGTTTGTGACGAGCTCGCGCAGATCCAGCTTGCTGCTGGCATGGTCGATATCGATCCCGACCAGATTGCCTTCGGCGTCGTAATCCAGAACCACGCCTTCGGAGACTTCCTGGCTCTCCACGCTCGGTCTCTGAGAGAGATCGATGTAAAGCGAATCGGTATCTGGAAAATAGTTCAGTTTCATGGCCGGAATCTGCGATCGAGAAATGCGTTGTGTATCGTCATTTTATCGGAAAGCGTGACGACCCGCAAGAAGCGTCCTTGCAACTCACCAACTTTAGCCCAAAACCGATAGCGATCTTGCTCTTGCGGCTCGACTCGAATCGGCGATTGAACGACGCGGATGCACATGTCTTTCGTTAAATATGGTCGCTTTCGCATCACCTGATTTTCGAATTACGGCGTAAAACGGTACGCTGGCACGCGTGCAGTTTATCAAAAGGCGTGGGGCCGAAAAAGCACTCCGAAAGGATATCGGCGGGAAGGCTGCAGGCTGGCAAGGGGCGTGAAATCGTTGAATAGTTGAATCGTCCGCCACGGCGGATTCGTCCAGCGGCGAATTGAACTCCGAAAGCCTTCGCGAGCGTGTCGTTGAATCGTTAGAGCGTTGAAGCGGGGCTCAAGCCTCCGTGTGAATGGATTCCAGCTGGCGAATGTACTCTGCCGGAAGCTTCCAGTGTTTGGCACCGGCGACGATTAGCTCTTTGTAATTGTCACTGGGCAGAGGCGGATCGAGCTGCGGATGGCCCCGATAGAGTGCGACGAGGAGCGGCTGGCCCGCGTCTCCCTCCTGCCATACGTAGTGATCTTCGCGCGTGTATTCGTTCTGGTCGTTAGGCCGTGCGGGCGTGAAGTCTTCGTCTTTGTCGAGGTCTTTCAATTCCTTGGCCGGGAGTTCATAAACGACACCCCAAACATCTTTCGCTTGATCGGGCAAGACGTCCGCGACGCCACAATCGCGCTTGGCAGATTTAAGCGTAAATGCCAGCCGGTGTGCGGGCAGTTTCGCGCGGCAAACAAACTTTGCTAAGGGGCATCGCTGCTTCATCTGCGCCCAATCAAGGTTTGAACCGTATGCGAAATACAACATGAGTATTGTCAGTTGAATGCGATGCCGATGCTCACGAAACGAGCGCAGTTTGTTTTCAATCTGATTCTAGCGGCGCAGGCGCCGTTGGCGACAAAGATTTCAGATTTGCGGCTGACACGGTCGCCGCTACAACAATCGGCGGACTCGGCCGTTCTACAGACGTAAACGCTTTCGCCGCGTGAATTGTTGAATCGTTAAAGCGTGGAACGGTTGAATCGAAAGAAATCATTTCACGCGTTCGATCAGCGAGGCCGTCGTCACGTTTGCCTCGCGCTTGATCCGTTGTTCGTATAAGACTGGCTGTCGCCACGTAATTCGTTGAAGCGTTAAAGTGTCCGCCACGGCGGATTGACTTATTCGCTCCCGCTCTTCTCGGCCTCTCGGCTTGACCCATCTATGTCGCTCGCATCCCTGCGGCTCCATTCGTTCAAGGGCGAATTGAACTCCGAAAGCTTTCGCGAGCGGATCGTTGAGGCGGAAAACAGCGGAAGTGGCGAGTCCGAATCGTTGAAGGGTAGGTGATCCGTAATCGGTGATCAGTCGGCAGAGACAATCACTTTCGCCTTGTAACCGAGCCGACGGAGGAATTCTTCACAGTCTTGCCAACGCAAACCAAATTCCGCGACATCGGCTAGGCCGAGTCGGCCGACGATGTCGGTGAGAAGATCAACATCGTGCTTGTCGAAATCGGCATCCATCATTGCGCGCTCGGCCCAATCTACCAGCTCCGCCTGGCTGAGCTTGCCATGCAGATATTCAGCAATCTTATCAGCAACAATCTGGCGGGTGATTTTCATCGGTCAGACTTGGGTAAGTTTTACATTGCGGCAGCGTAAACCAGGTACTGTTGCGAGATCGTTGTCATTAGTCCAAAGGTCCACGTCGAACTCGAGCGCTGTCGCGCAGACGATCGCATCGGGCAATCTCAAACGCTGTTCTCTTCTGAGTTGTACCGCGCGGGCACGGATCGACAGAGTCAATTCACAGATCACAAGTTGAGTCAGAAATTCGCGGACCTTCTGTTCTTCTTCGGGTGTCAGGGATGGCCAAGCTAGCAACTCCATCTCGCTGATTACCGAGAGACCGTAACTTCCACTGGGAAGTGGTTCGGCCAACCGACCGCCGAGCAGATAGAGCGCGACGTTGGTGTCGAGTAGGCCCGTCATGCCCACTCGCGACGCGCGCGTCGCTGCCAGACCAGTGGATCTTCCCGTAATCGTATCGTCCCGGCGAATTGAGCAAAATTAGTTGGAACTTTGTTTCCCAGTTCGCCATTCACGCGCGCTGCCAGAAACTGAAGCAGTTTTTTTTTCTGTTCGAGCGGCAACGCATCGGCCGCGGCTTCGATTTCAGTCAACGTGCTCACGATGGAAGATTACCACGCGAGGCGGAGCATGCGAAGAGAAAGTCCGCGATGGCGAGGACACGATCGCCAACACGCGAGGCGCGTGTGCTCCTCGATCCGGATTGCGGTCGCCGCGGCGACCGCCACTACAGCACTAGCGCTTCTTGTAGCCTGGCCCATTTCGTGAGATCGGCGACCGTCGCGATCAATATGGCTGAGCCGAGCTACTTCGCTCCAGACGAGGCAACGGTGATAATCAGCGATTATTCCTTGGGCCGTTCCGACACGTTAAAGAAATTCCATTCCCACGTC
>QHQV01000071.1 GCA_003219945.1 Verrucomicrobiota bacterium
GGCTACAAAGTGGTCTGGGGACGCCGGCGAAAACATCGACCGAGAGAACAATTTGTTTTTGGCACAATCCAGGAAGAGGATCGGGTGATCCGGATTAATCCTGCGCTGGACCAGCCATTCGTTCCGCTGTGGTTTTTGCGATACGTGCTTTATCACGAGATGCTGCATTCCGTTGTGCCGGATGAAACGCTCTCTCGAAATCGCCGGCGCGTTCACACGGAAGAATTCAATCGTCGGGAGCGCGAATTTCGCGATTATCGGCGAGCACGCCGCTGGGAAGACGACAACCTGTCGCGATTCTTGCGCTAACGACCGCACCTAGGGCGTTTGCGTCGCCGTTGGCCGGTATGGTCTCTCATACCACGATGGCGTCGTCGCTACGTTCTTTTTGATCAGGTACCAAAGCATCATCGCGAGCAGAAGTGAGATCAACTTCGCGCGCCAGTTTTTCAGAATCAGTGTCTTCATACTTGCTGTGCAACAAAATTTCCGCAATGCGCTGACGGAACGTCTCTGGAGTGAAATTGCGCTCGATCCGGCGCCGGTGACAAATGGAAATAGCGCCTGTCTCTTCGGAGACAACCACCGCGACGGCATCCGATTCCTCGGTGATTCCGAGCGCCGCCCGGTGACGTAATCCAAGGCTGCGGTCCAACGTTTCCCGCTGGCTGACGGGAAAAATACACGCCGCTGCTGCGATCCGGCCGTTACGAATGATCACGCCGCCATCATGTAATGCAGCCTTGGGATGAAAAATGGTCAGGATCAGCTCGACAGAAAATTCGCCGTCGATGACTACGCCTGTTTCTTCGTAAACGCGAATCGACGTGTCGCGCTCAATCGCGATCAGTGCGCCGAACTGTTTATTTGCAAGTTGGGTCACCGCCTCTGCGAGATCATGGACGGTTTCTCGCCTCTCACTCGTGAGTGAAAAAATCGGGTGGCCGCCAAGCGCAGCCAAGCCACGTCGCAGCTCCGGTTGAAAAATCACCACCAACGCGATGGCGAGGAAGACCGAGAAACTCCGGACGATCCATCCGATCACCACCAAATTAAGTAGCGTGGAGATCAGGGTCAGCGTAAGAAAGACAATCGCTAATCCGGTCAAGACTTTGGCCCCGCGCGTTCCGCGGAAGTACAGGTAGCCGTAATAGATGGCCACCCACAGCAGAAGGATTTCCACCAGGCTGCGCCAGCTTCTTAGCCACAGATCGATGAATTGGTGAATCATTTTGCCCTCTGCAGAACTGCTTCAGTTACACCTAATGCATACACATTCTCCCTCACATCGTGAACACGAAATACGTCAGCGCCCCGCGCGCGCAGAAGCGAAGTCAGCGCGAGGCCGGGTATGAGGCGATCGCTGATCTCCTGCGATCCGATCAACTTGCCGAGGAAGGATTTGCGGGAAACTCCAATCACCAGGGCTCGATCATGTACGCGCAACTGCTCCAAGTGCGCGAGCAATTCGAGGTTGTGTTTGAGCGTTTTCCCGAAACCAATGCCCGGATCAAACGCAATCGCCATAGGATCAATGTTTAAACCTATGGCGCGCGCAAATTGTTGTCGAAAAAATTCCGAAATTTCTAGACCGACGTCTTTGTAGCGCGGCGCGATCTGCATCGTGCGGGGTGTTCCTTGCATGTGCATGATGATGAAGGCCGATTTGGTTTCGGCAACGAGCGGCAGCATTTGGTCGTCTCCGCGTCCGCCCGTGACGTCGTTCACAATCGAAGCGCCCGCCTGAATCGCCGCCCGCGCAACGGCCGCTTTGGAAGTATCGATCGAAATCGGAATATCGAGTTTTGGGCGCAAGTTTTCTATCACTGGAATCACGCGACGCAATTCCTCCTCAACAGTGACAGGCTCCGAGCCGGGGCGTGTCGATTCGCCGCCGATATCGACGATGTGAGCGCCTTCCGCTGCCATTTGTAAGCCGCGTTCTGTTGCTTTGTCTGCGGTGAGAAATTCACCGTCCTCTGAAAATGAATCCGGCGTTACATTTAACACTCCCATGATTAACCCATGCCGAGAGACGTCGAAGACGCGCTTACCGATTTTCCAGATCCTCTCGCGCATTACGAGTCAGACTAACGCAGAGGCGCGATTATTCGAACTCCTTGTAGAGGCTCTGTGTGGACTGCGGTGACCTACGTTTCGCGCGTCGGGGCACCGCCCCTACAGTTATTTTTTTCTTGCGTAGCGCCCAACCAGCTCGCCCTGCGCGATGACATGACCTTTCATCGCTGCATCCACTTGGCTCCGCTTTGCACCAGAGCGCAATTCCAGTTCGCGATCGAGAGCGAAAATCTTGAACGAATACCGATGTCTGCCTGGGGGCGGACACGGACCGCGGTAACCTGATTTACCGAAATCATTTGCACCTTGCACGCCTTTTGGCGCACTGCCTTCCGCAATTGAACTGGTCTGCGGAGGGATGTTCCAGACCAGCCAATGAGTAAACAATCCGCCGGGAGCGTCCGGATCATCGGCAATCAACACAAGACTCTTCGCTTCCGAAGGAATACCGGTTATTTGCAAAGGCGGACTGGTGTCCGACGCGTCACACGTGAATTTTGATGGAATGTCGCCGCCTTCGTGGAAAGCAGAACTTGTGATCTTCATCGTCGCTCCTCCTGCCGCAACTGGAACGATTGCAGCGAGTAGGATCGCGACTGCACCTCCAGTTATAGACCTGCGCATTGTCGGAGCTCCGATTGAAATCGTATTAAATCGACAAAACTGAGCATATTGTTGCGCCCAAATGATCGTAAACGGACTCAAAATTAGGGAACAAATTCTCGCGCTTTTGTCCAGGAAAGATTACCGGCCGCTGAACAAGATCGAGATCGCCAGGAAACTTGGCGTGAGCGGCAGGGCACGAGTCGCCTTTCGCAGCACGTTGCGCGACCTCGAACGCGCAGGTGAGATTGCACGGATCCGGAAGGATCGATATGTCTTGCCGGCTGAGGCCGACTTGGTAACCGGGAAGCTATCCGTTCATCCAGCCGGCTACGGCTTTCTCACCTCGGAAAAACCGGGCGAGCCGGACATTTTCATTGCGGCGGAAAACGTCGGCACGGCGATGCATGGAGACCGTGTGATTGCACGCATATCGCCTGAACCGCCAGCCGGGCGGATAAAAGGGCGGCGCGAAGGGCGCGTGATTCGAATTCTGGAACGCGCTCACGAAACGGTCGTAGGGACGCTACAGCGGTCACGGAATTTTTACTACGTGGTGCCGGATGATCCGCGTTTCGTGCATGATATTTATGTGCGCCCTGTAGCGGTAGAGGAAGATCGGCAGTCGCGGACCGGCGCTACCGTCGGTGACAAGGTCGTGGTTCGCCTCGACGACTGGCAATCGCGTCATGTGAATCCCGAGGGCGAAATCATCGAAGTGCTCGGGCCCGCGTCGGCGCCAGGCGTGGACGTGCTTTCCATTATTCGGAAGTATCATCTGCCGACGGAATTTTCGTCAGATGTGTTGGAGCAGGCGGAGCGTATTCCGGAAAGCGTTGATGCGCAGCAAATCGCCGGACGAGAAGACTTGCGCAACCAATTCATCGTCACCATCGACCCCGACGATGCACGGGATTTCGACGACGCTATTCATGTGGAGAAGCTTCCAAACGGCGGTTGGCAACTCGGCGTGCACATCGCCGATGTTGCCACATACGTGGAGCCGGGCAGCGCGTTAGACCGCGAGGCGCGGCGGCGCGGCAACAGCGTTTATCTGCCCGACCGTGTCATACCGATGTTGCCGGAGCGCTTGAGCAATGGTGTTTGCAGCCTCAAGCCAGAAGTCGATCGCCTCACGCACTCGGTTTTTATTCAGTTTGACAAACGTGGTGTGGCTAAGAGCGCGCGCTTTGCGCGGAGCATGATTCGCAGTGCGCATCGCCTGACGTACAAAGAAGCATACGCCATTTTAAACTCGCCGCCTCAGGACCGATTGGGCGAACGGCTTCATCTTGCCTGGCAGCTCGGCGCGCTATTGCGGCGAAAACGATTCGAACACGGCGCGCTGGATCTTGATTTTCCAGAGGTAAAAGTCTGGGTCGATACACAGGGCGAACCGATACGATTGGAGCGCGTCGAGAACGATGAATCGCATCAGTTGATCGAAGAATTCATGCTGGCGGCAAACGAAGCAGTGGCGCGGGAACTGAAAAAGCGCGCAATTCCAACAATCTATCGCGTTCACGAAAATCCCGATCCGGACAAGCTCGCAGAGTACCGTGAGTTCGCGCTGAGTTTTGGCTACAAAGTTGGTGATCTGACGCATCGCGCTGAATTACAGCGATTGCTTGTTGAAGTCCGCGGAAAGCCCGAAGAGCAGGCGCTGAAGGTTGGTCTGTTGAAAAGTCTTAAACGCGCTCGCTATGATCCTCGGCCGCTCGGGCATTACGGTTTGGCAAAGACGAATTACTTGCATTTCACCAGTCCGATCCGGCGCTATGCCGATCTGGTCGTGCATCGCGCGTTAGGTAGGGATGGCACTCCGTTGCCGTCCACAACTTCTCCAAATACCGAACGGCGGTCACGGAGTGACGCGCCCTACCACATGGCGGAAATTGCTTCTATAGCGGAACACATTTCAACAACCGAGCGAAATGCGGCCGATGCCGAGATCGACGCAACGCAAATGAAAAAGCTGGAGTTTTTCCAACGGCAACTCGCCGGCCGTAAGCTGCAGATTTTTCCAGCGACAGTTGTGGACGTGCGGAATTACGGATTGATGGTCGAATTACCCGACGCTCTTATCACGGGCCTTATCCATGTGTCATCGCTCACCGACGATTTCTATCTGTTTGAGCCCGCGCGGCGCCAGCTCATTGGCAGACGATCGCGTAAAAAGTTTAAGGTTGGCGACGATTTGTCGGTATTTGTCGCCCGTGTTGACGTCTTCAAACGGCAGGTAGACTTCGCGATCGCGCCGGCGACGGAAAAATCGAAGACAAGCCGCCGCCGAGCGAAACGTTCCTCGAAGAACGCTTGAGGTTAGTCCGACGCTAGCGATTGGAAATGACGGCTGAACATTTGCGGCGATCACAAATCGCCGCTAGAAAATGGCTGCTATGACTGAAGCTACTGCCACTGTTGCTGCCCAGCCGTATTCGCGGACCAACCCATTCCCCGCCAGAATGCTGGTCAACCGACGATTGAGCGGGCCGGAATCGGAAAAGGACACGCGCCATCATGAACTCGATCTCACCGGCTGGGGATTGAGCTTCGAGGTAGGCGATTCCGTCGGCGTGTATCCAACAAACGATCCCGAGTTGGTGGATGAAATCATTCGCGCGCTTGGCGCCACGGGCGATGAACAAGTGCCGCGGCTGAAAGGAGAGCCAACATCGCTGCGAGAAGCCTTGCTGCGCGACTACAGTATAACCCAACCGACGCCGAAGTTTTTAAAGGCGATCGCACACCGCGCCGATGCCGCGCCAACACTGCATTATCTTCTGGCTCCAGACCGCAAACAGGATCTGCAGACTTATCTCTGGGGCATGGAAGTGATCGATTTCCTCGTCGAACACCCGTCTGTGCGCTTCAGGCCGGAAGAATTTGTCGGGCTGCTGTCAAAGTTACAGCCGCGACTCTATTCAGTAGCTTCGAGCCTGAAGGCGTTTCCCGACCAGGTGCATTTGATTGTGGACGTCGTTCGTTACGAGAGTAATGGTCGCTTGCGCAAAGGCGTGGCCTCTTCATTTCTCGCCGAGCGCGCCGACGATGTGCCCGTTCCGGTTTTCCCCAGCAACGCAAAACATTTTCATCTCCCGGAAAATCCCGATACGCCGATTATTATGGTTGGACCTGGCACTGGGGTTGCGCCGTTTCGAGCGTATTTGCAGGAACGCAAGGTCACCGGCGGGAAGGGAAAAAACTGGCTCTTCTTTGGAGCGCAGCACGTGAACTGCGACTTCGCTTATGAGGA
>QHQV01000492.1:0-385 GCA_003219945.1 Verrucomicrobiota bacterium
AAAGAGCGGGAGGGACAATGCGCGCAGACGAACACGACGTAAGAGAATTACCGGCGTACGGGATCGCGGAAGCCGCGCATTATCTTTTGGTCCCGCGTGCGACTTTGCGTTCGTGGGTTGCCGGAATGTCATACGGCAGCGGCTTCTTCAAACCGCTGATTCAGCCGGCAGCGACATCGCCAGTCTCGCTTTCGTTTGTCAATTTGATTGAAGCTCACGTTCTTGCGGCGATCCGGCGAAAACATCGGGTGGACATGCCGGCTGTTCGACGCGCAATCGCGTATCTAAAAAAAGAATTTGGCTCGTCGCATCCTCTCGCCGACCACAAGTTTGAAACCAACGGTGTTGATCTATTCGTCGAACGCTTCGGCCAATTAATGTTGGT
>QHQV01000492.1:428-1037 GCA_003219945.1 Verrucomicrobiota bacterium
CTGCGCAGAATCGATCGCGATGACAAAGGATTCCCGCTGCGTCTTTATCCGTTCACACGAGTCGATGAAACCGAGCAGCCGAAGAATATCGTTATTGATCCGTTCATTTCCTTTGGCAAAGCCGTTATCACCGGCACTGGCGTGAGTACCGACATCGTCGCCGAGCGTTTCAAGGCCGGTGAATCTGCCGACGAACTGGCGAACGACTACGGCTGCGACCGCGACAAGATTGAAGAAGCGATCCGCTGCGAACTCAACCTCGCCGAAGCCGCCTGAAGAACTCACTTTCTTTGTGGATCGCCAACTTGGTCGCTACAAGATGGCAGGCGCACTTCGCATAGCTGGATTGAACGTCGAGATCCACGACGACCATTTTGCGCAGGACGCGAAAGACGAGGAATGGCTCATGGTAGTTGGTCAGAAAAACTGGGTTGTGGTCACGCGTGACGAACGCATCCGTTATCGCGCCGCAGCGAAACAGGCAATCCGGCGAGCGAAGATCCGCGCGTTTGTTCTAACGGCGCAGGGCAATTTACGAGCAGAAATGTTGGCAGAGATTTTTCTCAAAGCGCTTCCGAAGATTCGGCAAACTGTCAAACAGCGAAAGCC
>QHQV01000492.1:1073-3082 GCA_003219945.1 Verrucomicrobiota bacterium
GATTCAGGCGACGCGGACAAACACGAAGTTCTGGAGCGGCTGCGATTCCTTTACGTATCACGTTCTCAACATATTCTTGCGTCCGCTTCAACGCTTGAACGCTTCAACCCTTTCACCCCAGTATACCTCGCTATTAGGTCAATGTCTGCGATCGGTACCACATGCCCCTGGAGCCTTGCCCCATCTGCGGCTATGCGCTTTCCATCGTCGATCATCATTGCCGTCATTCTGCTTCCGCCTCGCAGGCAATTCCGTCGCGGCCCACGAAACAAATAATTATGGCCGTGGTGGGAGCGTTAAGCGTTGTCGTTTACTTGATCTTCTTTCGCTAACGAAAAGGCGCTGAGCGAACGAATCAATCTTGGATCGAATCTAATCAGGAACCCAGGAAAACAGGAATGGGATCTCCAACATAGAAGGTAAGTGACGCGGGTAGGAGCTAGTGAATGGAGCGAACGGGATGAGCGACATGGCCGGTTACGCCGCAAGGTAGCGGTCGAGCACAGCGGGAGCTGTCGAGATACAATGGAGCCGCGGGGACGCGAGCGACATAGATGGGAAAACCGACAGGTCGAATGGGCGGGAGCACATAAGTCAGTGTGGGCAACGAGCGAGTTTCAAGCGGAGCGATACGGCCTAACGAGAATCGAGTGTTAAATGCTCTGCTCGCGAAGAATTTCGGAGTCGAGACGCGACCCCAATTTCCTCCCCTCCTGTGCAATTGCTTCGATACTTATCGTTCCTACCAGCAATTTTTCGCGGGTTACTACAGGAACTTCGTCGATCTTTGCGTGGAGCATCATTTGCTCCGCCTGCGCAATCGTCTGGTCTTCGAAGCAATAGGCATTGTTTTTTTCGATGTGTGCTTCTACCGGTTCTGTCTTGGGGTCGTGTCCGAAACCACCCACGTTCCGGTTCATTTTGTTCTTCGAGAGGATACCCAATAATTCGCCGCGTTGATCGATTACAGGTGACGAATCGATTGCCCGCGCCTGCATTTCGTCTAAAGCCGCCCTCACAGAAACCTTATTAGAAATGCTCTTCGCAGGCTCGATGATGTCCTTGACTGTGCGGGCTTCGAAATTCGCGCCTTCAAGGTAGTTAGGTTTCATCTGCTCCATAGGCTTAGGGTCCGACGTCGGGTTGAGTACGGGGTTGACGGTTGCAGTGAAATCAACGGCAACCCCCTGGGAAGGCATACCCGCTCTGCGCAGTTATACAAGAGGGTGAGAGAAATTTCTTGCTCAAAAGTCTAGGGTCGCTGTTCGCAAAGCTGGATTCAAAGCGCGAATCCTGCCCTAAAGCGCGATATTCGGTTCCCCGAAACTTTCGGAATCGGATTGTTGACGTGCACGTATTCGACGGAAGCCTAAAACGGCGATGCAAGGCTTTCGTTTTGGACGAGTAACTTCGGGCAAGTCCGGAACACCACCGTGCAAGTCTGGACAATTGGAGAAGGATTTAGGATTGGAAGCGAGTTCTCTCAGACATGCTGCGCGGTTAATAATTTTCGAGATCATGATCTGACGTCACCCCTCAATTCGCTTCCCTTACCCGACCCGACCACGCTGTGTGGATCGGGTCCGATATTTTTCCGATTTAACTTAAGCGTTGGCGCCGACCGCTACCGGGTTCACGCCGACGGTGGTTCGCGCACTAAGGAATGAATCCAATTGCGCCGCGACTGGAGCGGGTAATTTGGTTTTCAAGAAACCAAGCGTCACTTGCACAGTCTTCTGCGCGTTTTCCTCACTGATTCCAGTTTTCTGGACGATTAAGTTAATTAGTTCTTTCATAGTGTTCCGAAGATCGCTCTCTTAACGCGCTCGCGCGCGCAACATCTTGTCAGGATTGGACCGTTTCTTGCACTCGCCCTTTTGTCTATCGTAAGCGGCTTACGATGCATGAGCGCTGGCGTTGTAGCGGCGGCGGCGAGGCGGCCGCGAGGTTTCCATGCGCGAAGAGACCGTATTCGGCGTCACGAATTCTCGATGCAACGCAAATCCGTC
>QHQV01000072.1 GCA_003219945.1 Verrucomicrobiota bacterium
TGCTACGTGCTCTGCAGCCTTGCCAAAATGATTCCGACATGGTTAGGCGCGTTGGCATTCAATACGCATTGGAGCAATGCCATGATCTTCTGGCTAACGATGTTGCCGGTATCCATTTCTATACGCTCAATCAGTCGGGCGCTACCCGGATGATTTTCGACAGCCTCGGCATTCCCCGCCATCGCAACCTGCAAGCTTCGAGCGTTTAGCTGCAGCAATCCGTTTTGGCCGAATCTTCCAACGCTTGCATGCGTTTCGTGCATGATTCGAGCTGTTTACACCGAGACGCGAACATTTGCACAGACTGGGTAGTATGGGCACACTCTCAGTGTGCTGAACGTCCGCCGCGTGATTTTCTGGCAAGTTGTACCCGTCGTTTGTGCAGTTGCGCTCGTGGTAGCGCTTTCGCGCGTCTTTCCAGTTATCACTTTTGTCGCAGGCTTACAGGAACGTATGATGAGGTGGGGCGCTTGGGCCGGGATTTGCTATCCATTATTGTTTGCAGCTTGTAATATCCTTCTGCTGCCGGGAGGCATCCTTGCTGTGGGAAGCGGTTTCTTCTTCGGCCTATGGTGGGGATTTTTGCTCGTATTGGCGGGCAACATCATTTCGACGGCGATTTCCTTTGCGTTGAGTCGCTTCGTCGCCAAGCGGTGCTTTCGCCGAAGGCTCTCAGCTAACCCGACGTTGCGGGCTCTCGGTCCTGCCGTGGAACGCGAAAGCTGGAAAATAATTCTCTTGAGCCAATTGCATCCGCTCTTTCCTACCAGCCTGCTGAATTACGTTTATGGGCTAACGCGAATTCGTTTTGGCAGCTACATGCTTTGGGCGTCGATTGGGCGTATGCCTGGGCTTTTCTTTTACGCGTACATAGGAACGCTGGGCCAACTTGCAGTGCGCGTCATGCGTGGCAAAAGTTACCCGCGGACAGTCGAGTATTGGATTTGGGGCGGCGCATTCATCACAACGGTGTTGTTGTTGGTTGTGTTGGGTCGCATCGCGCGTCGGGCGATTCAAACGTCACCGGACCGACGGTCAGATGGAACGCCAAAAGAACCGCTGGAGCGCCGGATATTATCCAGCTAAAGCTCTAGCTATCAGTCGTTTATGTATAAATTACCAAATATGTATGACGTGGTGGTCATAGGTAGCGGGCATGCTGGGATCGAAGCGGCACTCGCGGCCGCACGAATCGGCTGCCGGACACTGATGTTGACCCAGAATCTCGATACGATTGGGCAGATGTCGTGCAACCCTGCAATCGGCGGACTTGCCAAAGGGCATATTGTTCGTGAAATCGATGCGATGGGCGGAGCAATGGGGCTCAATGCTGATGCGACTGGAATCCAGTTTCGAATGCTCAACCAAAAAAAGGGTCCATCCGTGCGGGCTCCACGGGTTCAGTGCGATAAAAAGGCGTACCAGTTTCGGATGAAAGCCATTTTGGAGCAGGTGCAGAACCTGGACGTGAAGCAGGGTACCGTGTCGCGCATTATTGAGAAGGGCGGCGCGGTGGTCGGTGTTGAAACCGATATCGGCGTGGCGATCGCATCGCGCACCGTTGTAATCACCTCCGGGACGTTCCTGTGTGGACTATTGCATATCGGCGAGACTAGTAAGCCCGGCGGCCGGATGGCGGACGCCAGTTCAAGCCTGAGTGCAAACCTACGGGAGTTGGGTTTTCAAGTGGGGCGATTCAAGACGGGAACGCCCTGCCGGCTGAATGCGCGATCGATTGATTTTACACGTTGCTCGATTCAACTCGGGGATGAACCGCCGTCGGGATTTGCCTTTAATCCCGAGGAGATTAGCACTGGCGTCAACGATGTCTTCACGTTGAATCGCGTTCGTGGGGGTACGTTCCACGTGGAACAATTGCCCTGCTGGATCACACACACCAACCAAAAAACGCATGAAATGATCCGAGGCAATTTGCACAGGTCCCCACTGTACGCCGGCCGAATTCAAGGCATCGGTCCTCGATATTGTCCCTCCATTGAAGATAAGGTAGTTAAATTCTCGGACAAGGCCTCACATCAGCTCTTTCTCGAACCGGAAGGACGCCACACGAGCGAGTACTACGTAAATGGGATCTCCACCAGTCTGCCTTACGAAGTTCAGCTCGCATTTGTACATTTGATCCCTGGGCTCGAGCAAGCCGAGATCATGCGGCCTGGCTACGCGGTTGAATATGACTACTTGCCGCCGACACAGCTTCTGCCAACCTTGGAAACGAAGATTGTCAGCGGACTCTACTTTGCCGGGCAAATTAATGGCACCTCCGGCTATGAAGAGGCAGCAGCGCAAGGATTGATCGCTGGAGCTAACGCCGCTCTAAATGTCCAAAACCGTCCGCCTTTGGTCTTGAGCAGGAGAGAAGCTTATATCGGCGTCCTCATTGATGATCTTGTCACCAAGGGGACAGAAGAACCATATCGAATGTTCACCAGCCGCGCTGAAGATCGATTGTTTTTGCGACACGACAACGCCGATCAACGGTTGACGAATCGTGCATTTATTACAGGACTGGTCAGCGAAGCCAGATTTCGCAATTTCAAACAGAAAATGGACCTGCTGCAGCAGGCCCGCGTGATATCTAAAGGAACGAAGCTAAACGGAATCCCTGTTTCTCGACTCCTGAAGCAGCCCGACTTTGATGTGAGGACATTGCCTGATGACATCGTATCGTGCGTGCCGCTGTCACTGTGGCAGTTGCTCCAAATAGACTTCAAATACCAAGGGTATGCAGCACGCCAGTCGGAGGAAAATCAACGACTTGACCGCAAAGGAAATCAGAGAATTCCAGATGGTCTCGATTACAACAAGATCGATGGGCTAAGATCAGAAACTAGACAGAAGTTATCGAAAGTGAGACCGACCTCTCTGGGCCAAGCGGCGCGGATCAGTGGAATCACGCCGTCCGACGTTTCTATCTTGCACATCTGGCTTAACAGAAATGGATTACGATGTGAACATGCGAAAGCTGAAGAGCTAACATAGCTGTCCTGCAATGGTCACATTGGCCGTGTTCTTACTTGGCAGCTATCTTCTAGGGTCGATCCCTTTCGGTTATTTGGCTGGTCGACTTCAAGGAATCGATATCCGACAGGCCGGCAGTTGTAACGTTGGCGCGACTAACGTAGTCCGTGTCTTGGGCAAGGGATACGGTTATTCAGTATTCGCGCTAGACTGTTCAAAGGGATTCGCAGCCGTGAAAATCTCGATGCTAATGGCAACCGGACGGCCGCCCGAGTGGAATTCGCCCGAGATATTTGGAATCCTCGCGGCGATGTCTAGCGTTCTCGGGCACTTGTATCCCCCATGGCTGAAGTTTAAGGGAGGAAAAGGCGTCGCGACTTCCGCCGGAGCGCTCTTAGCATTGACGCCGGTCGCTACGCTCATAGGCGTTGCCATTTGGATAATTGTGTTCTGGCTGACCCGGTATGTTTCATTGGCTTCCCTCACAGCGGCGGTTGTCCTGCCGATCGTCATTCTCGTGGTCAGCTCGCCAGACCAAAACAAGCGGAAACCGCTAGTTTATTCCTCCGTCTGCGTCGCGGCAGTTGTCGTTTGGCGTCACCGTTCAAATCTTTCGCGGCTGATCCGCGGCACCGAACCGCGCTTTACTCGGAAAGGAGACTTGTGAACACTGCAATCATAGGTGCTGGTGGTTGGGGAACGGCGTTAGCTGGTTTGTGGGCAAGACGTGGTCGAAAAATTGTTCTCTGGGGCCACAACACGGATCGAATCGCACGCATGCAAAAGACTCGCGAAAACAGCGAGTATCTTCCCGGGATCCAGCTTCCGGATTCAGTGCATATTACCTCGGAACTGAGTGATTGCGCTGATGTCGAGCTGATCGTACTTGCGACACCGTCTACCGCATTGCGCAACATCGCTGTGCACTTGGCGAAAGTCCTTGGCCACACTCGTGCGGTATTGCTGAGTTGCACAAAAGGGATTGAACAGGGCAGCGGGCTGAGGATGACGGAGATCCTGCGCGAAGCTTTCCCGGAGGATAAAATCGCCGTGTTGTCCGGTCCAAATCTCGCGACCGAAGTCGTCAGAGATCTTCCGACCGCGACTGTGATTGCGTGTGACGACGGCGATTGCGCCGCGAGTCTACAGTCCACATTGGGAAGCCCACGCTTTCGCGTTTACACCAGCCTCGATGTGGTCTCGGTTGAGCTGGGCGGGGCGTTGAAAAACGTGTTCGCCATCGCCGCGGGAATCAGTGACGGTCTTGGACTTGGCGACAACGCCAAAGCAGCACTGGTCACCCGGTCATTGACTGAGCTGGTTCGGTTCGGAGTAGCCATGGGTGGGACGGCGAATGCTTTTTTTGGCCTAAGCGGCGCGGGTGATCTGATACTGACGTGCTACAGCGAGCGCAGCCGCAACTACACCATCGGGAAACGCCTGGGAAGAGGTGAATCGTTGCCAGAAATCACAGCCTCCATGAGAATGGTCGCCGAAGGGATTCCGACTGCGCGAAGCGCTTGGGAATGCGCGCGGCGCTTGAACATTGCCACGCCGATTACCGATCAAGTGTACTCGATCTTACATAAGCAAAAAAAGCCAGCCGTCGCCTTGGAAGAACTGCTGAAGCGCGAGCCGAAGCCTGAACAGGCGTAGCGACGCAGCTTAGGAGGGATTTAGTTATCTGACCAGCCTTTATCTGGCTGGGTTGCTTCAGCATATCTTTTGCAGAATTCGGCGACAACGGCCGGGTACAGTTCGTGCTCAAGGACTTGAATCCGAGCATGCAGGCTCTCCGCGGACTCGTTAGGCAAAATTTTTACCTCCTTCTGTGCGAGGATTTGCCCGTGATCAATCCGATCGTCGACGTAGTGCACCGTGCAGCCCGTCACTGTTTCGCCCGCGACGAGAGCTTGTTTCCATGCTTCAAGTCCTGGGAACTTAGGCAGAAGTGATGGGTGAATGTTGATGATGCGATGTGGAAAGGCCTTCAACATTGGTTGATGCAAAACGCGCATGAACCCCGCGAGTACGACAAGTTCAACACCGGCATGGCGCAACGTTTGCACGAGCTGCTCTTCTATTTCCGGCTCTAAGCGCGTGCGAAATCTGCCCGGCGGCAAATAGGTGTTCGCAACACGAAATTCCCGCGCCATATCAAGAATCGGTGCATCCAGCACGTCCGAAACGACCAAGCGCGCTTCCGCAGCGAGATCGCCTGACCGGATGCGCTCGAGAATCGCCCGGCAGTTGCTTCCTTTCCCCGACCCGAGAATCCCAATTGACAGGCGTTTCATCTGAGTCATTGGGTTTGCCCACTCCTGCTGGTGCAAATTTGCTCAATTAACCCGGAAGTTGAATACCCTATCTCAAATGGGATGAGGCGAATCGCACTTCCAATTTCCTTCAAAATCGCACGCTCCTCTTGATCCAGCGTTCCCGGGGTGTAATCACCACCTTTGACGTAAACAGCAGGTCGGACCGCAGCGAGAAACTTCGTAGCCCGAATTTCTGGAAAAATCGTGGCCAGATCCACGCATTGCAAGGCGGCGAGAATCTCCGCGCGATCCCTCTCGGTTGTGATCGGTCGCCCTGCTCCTTTTAATTCGTGGACGGAACGGTCGCCGTTTAACCCGACAACCAGAAGCTCGCCGAGCGCTCGCGCCGCCTGCAAATACCGCACATGCCCAACGTGC
>QHQV01000073.1 GCA_003219945.1 Verrucomicrobiota bacterium
CGCGGCTTTCCTAAATGCCTATTTAGCATCCAAAGGCGAGCGGCAAGTTGACCTGAGGCAGTTCGCCACGTTACAGCCCAGCCAAGTCTCGTTCGTCCCGCAAATTGGACGGCTTACGAACCTTAAGCAGCTCACGGTGGATACCAGTTGGTGGACCCGCTATCGCAGCACCACCAACCCGGATTTCGGCGCGAGATTTCCAAATGCAGTCCCCAGTTTGGACACTGGGCTGCATACCGCGGTTCCCAGACATAATAATGAACTGGGTGATCCGAACAATCCCAGCGACCATGTCAAAGCAATCGCCTTCACGGCCGGCTTTCACTTTGGCTTTATTGAACAAGGTGGCACGAGCCTCTATGCCACGTTGGCTCAGAAGGTAACCAGTCTGGAAGTTCTACGAATCCTCCTTAGTATCGGCGGATCCGAGATCATGCATTTCCAGACCTGGCAGGACAAGGCAGGTAACGCGACTCCGTTGACTGACTTTGATCCTATCAACAATTCAACGGTGACATTTACCGACCTGACCACAGGGCAACCGGAGACATTGCAAGCCAACCTGATCATGCCCGAGCCGTGCGAATTCATCAGTCGAAACCTTCCTGCTTGCTCAATTATTCGTCCGACCGGTCGAGGACAGTTAGACGCAAGGGGCGCTATCAACAGCTTCATTGCTGACGAGCTGTTCAGGGGACAATCCCCAGCGTTCTTTACATTCATCCATTCGTTGGCCCGCGCTGCGGATGCGGCGGAGAGGGAAGTCGGTGATTGACCGTACTTCGCGATTTCAAACGCCGCGCTCCAGGCCGACACCTAAGCGCGGCGTTTTCGCAAAGACAAGCGTCGAAAACTAGCAACTGCAAAGCAGGAACTGCGGAAAATTACCGCGGCTCGCGCTCTGATGCCAAGAATTTCGGGAATAAAGTCGCGCGAAACCGGTAAGGACAGGTGAAAAGCAATCTTAACAAGCAAACCTAACTAAAGGAACCAACTATCATGTCCGATTACATTTCTCACGATCACGAGCACGACGGAATCGATCGCCGCGGCTTTCTCCATTGCATGGCATGGGCCGGTACCGGCCTGCTTTGGACGATCAGCGGCGGCGTCCTCGCGTCAAAAACCCTTGCTCAAATTGCGAAGGCGGGAGAGCCCTTGCCGGCTACCGACCTTAGCTTTCTCCAGATCAGTGATAGCCACATCGGCTTCAGCAAAGACGCAAACAAAGATGTGACGGAGACGTTCAAGATTGCGCTTGATCGAATCAACGCGATGCCGACGCCGCCGTCTTTCCTTATCCACACGGGAGACCTCACACAGCTGTCGAAGCCGGAGGAATTCGACACCTTCGATCAAGTTCTCAAGAGCTGCCGAACCAAGGACGTTTTCTATGTTCCTGGGGAGCACGATGTGCTTAACGATGGCGGAAAGCTTTACCGTGAACGGTATTTAAAGAGCGTCGAAGGCAAAGGCTCGGGCTGGTACAATTTCAATAAGAACGGTGTCCATTTCATCGCGCTGGTCAACGTGCTGGATCTTCAGGCCGGCGGCCTGGGCCAGCTCGGCGACGAGCAGCTTGAATGGCTCGAGGCCGACGTGAAAGGTCTCGGAACGAGCACACCGATTGTTGTCTTCGCGCATATCCCTCTGTGGGCTGTTTATCCGCAATGGGGCTGGGGGACCAGCGATAGCGAACGCGCTCTAGGATATCTGAAACGCTTCGGTTCGGTGACGGTTCTAAACGGTCACATCCACCAGGTGCTCCAGAAAGTCGAAGGTAACGTGACTTTCCATACCGCGATGTCTACTGCCTTCCCTCAGCCAGCTCCTGGAACCGCGGCGTCGCCCGGTCCTATGAAAGTGCCGGCTGAAAAACTGCGCAGCATGCTCGGCCTAACAAGCGTCCAGTATAAACAAGGCAAAACTGTCCTCGCAGTCGTCGATTCCAACCTCAGCTAACCTAACTAAACTTAACTATGACTACAGCAACTCCAAGGAATAAGAAAATCGCGCTATTATGCGCCATCAGCATGGTCAACCTATCTGTCCTCGCTCTCGGTGGGGAGATGAAGGACGTCGATAACAGAAATAGCAAACAAAACAGAATAGAGATCAAAGACTTCGCCTTCAATCCACAGACCATAACCGTAAAGGCCGGCGAGAAGGTGACCTGGATCAACCGGGACGACGAACCGCACACTGTGGTGAGTGTTGAGAAGCAGTTTAAGAAATCGACCGCGCTCGACACCGACCAGGAGTTTACGATCACAGCCGGCGCGCCCGGCACCTACACGTACTTCTGCTCAGTTCACCCGAAGATGACTGGGACGATCATAGTTGAAAAGTAGTTATGACGGAGTGCGACCGACTTGCTAACTCCTGAACAGTTATGAATTTACTCTTGGCGACATCGCCAAATCCCTTCGATCTAAAGGCCGCGCTCCTCGCGGGCCACGCTCAGCATCCGGTCATTATTCATTTTCCAATCGCGCTCTTTATCGCGAGTGTTTTCTTCGAGATAATGGCGACTTGGCGGAAGCAACCGGTTCTCGCAACGGTCGCCTATTACAATCTGCTGGGAGCCGCGTTGACCATCCCGTTTGCAATCGGAACTGGTCTGGGGGCCTGGCACTGGCAACTGGAGGGCGCGGCAATAAAAGGCAACTTACGCCTGCATATGATTTGTGCGCTGACTTCCGCATTGCTAATCTTGTTTCTCACCTGGATGCGATCGCGTCTGCGTACCAAGGGCGATTCGCCGCGTGCCTCTTATTTTGCAGTGACGGCACTGGGCTTAATGATGATCACTCTGACAGGGCACCTCGGTGGAATCCTCAGCGGGGTGGAGACGCCGTGACGTCAACCGAGCAAAGCTCGAATGAATTTCAAGCGGAAGTCCGAAAAGTGAACTCGGTTACCGTCTATTTGGCATAGCGTGAAATGTGGTGTCGAATTCCGTTTCGCTATCGGTCAGCGCTCAAAGTACGACACAATTGGCGGAGTTGACAGGCGATGCAGCGCAGGGTCGTCATCTGTTTCCGATTGAATTGCGCGCATTGCCATGCAGACGATGCACGCGGAGACGAAGGGCCAGATTTACATGATCTGCACAGAAGCGATGCTCGGTTCATGAGGTATTTACGGCCGGAATCAAAGGCGAAATGCCCTCTTTCGGCAAGAAGCTGGGCGACCCAGATGTTCGGCGACTAATCGCGTATCTGCGGACACTACACCGGCTGAATCGCAGTCGGAGGTTCGTGCAAAATTTGTTGCAGAAGACAGCTTGCGCCGCTGCGGTCCAGTGCTCCTCACACACCCATAGCTAAGGCACATAAATCCGGCTGGCCAGGCGCATGACGCGACTCGGCACGGAGACGGCGGAAAAATTTCGCTTGGATCGCCAAGATCACGTTGCGTGGCTTCGTTGCTTCCATTCTGAAAGCGATCCTACTAACTCGGCCTGCGGCGATTCGTCCAAGCCTGCCATAAGCTCCAGCGGATGACCGTTGGGTTTGTGTCAAAGGCGTACGATCCAAAGGGCTGTTCGCCGGCGGTGGCGGGCTACAATCCTCTTTCCAGAAGACAGACAGCCGACCACGGCCGCTTTGCTTGAAATGCCGGCGAGGACATTCTTGCGATTAGTCGGAGAAAAAATGGAAGACGGTTCAGTTTGGCCGCTGCATGCATGACGCTATGAAGTTCTACTGGTTTCCACCCGCTGCGAGCAAAGAACTCCGGCCCTTCCCGGGGCGCGAACTTCAGAGGCGCGCCTGCCTGGTCGAGAGGCGTGCCCATCTTTTTCGCCAACATTTTCAAAAGCGCGGGCGAAGCTAAATCGATGACCCAGTGCTGAAAGCTCCGGGCAACGGCAAGGTCCTGACCAAGTGACATGACTTCTTTGTCGTCCAGGTAAACGAGCAAACCCTCACTGACAACGAGTGCTCGATTTGTCCGACGGCCCAGTTCCGAGAAAAAGTCACGGCGCGCGCGAACATCCGAAAGATCCAACCGGACCCGCTCAACTTGGCAGACCGGCGCTTCGTTTCGAAGGACATCTTCCTTGTACGCGAGAATTTCCGAGAGATCGACTTCGATCCATTGCAGAGAGCCAGGCAGATTCATGCGGTAAGGCCGGGCATCGAGTCCCGCCGCGAGATTAACGACCATGTCCGTCCCCAGTTTGACTTGGCTCGAAATCACATGGTCGATAAGCCACGTGCGTGCGACGAAGGGCCACGAGTTCTTTTCCAAGAACGACATCGAGGCGGCGATTTGTTCGCCACGTTCCCCAGCGAGCTGCCGCGCAAATGGATCGCGAAACACGGCGTCGGTTCGCTGTGTCTCCCGCGCGCGATAAACCGCCACCCATCGGGCCGTGTCAGAGATGTTCCGAATTCCGGATTCGGGCTCGTTCATTTACGCCATCAATATAAAACGGCAGGGTGATGAAGGTCGAATCCGCAACTCGAGAACCAGAACAACGACATCGTCACTCGGGCGCGTTTGCCAATTCCCAAAAATGGCTCGTTGCGTTCACGCCCGGGCCTATCGTGTGCTAGGATTTGTGCCGGACTGCAAATTGGTTAAGGCTACCCGTCGATAACATTTTACATGGCATGACCCAAGCATTCGAACTTCGACTGGCCAGGCGCATGGCACGTCTCGGCACCGAGACCGCATTCGAAGTGTTGGTCAAAGCGAAGGCGCTCGAGGCAAAGGGCCGCGACATCATTCATCTTGAAATCGGAGAGCCCGACTTCGATACACCGGGCAACATCATTGAGGCAGGATGTGACGCACTGCACAAAGGCTTCACACACTATGGGCCGTCGGCCGGCATGACGGAATTGCGCGAGGTCATCGCACAACACGTGAGCGAGACGCGCCGGGTAAACGTGGCGCCGGATGAAGTCGTCGTTGTCCCCGGCGGCAAGCCAATCATCTTTTTTTCCATTCTCGCGCTCGCGGAAGATGGAGATGAAATCATTTACCCGAATCCCGGTTTCCCGATTTACGAGTCAATGATCAACTACGTCGGCGCAAAGGCGGTGCCGATCCGGTTGCGCGAAGACTTGGATTTTCGGCTCGACATGGATGAGCTCGCGCGTCTCATCAACGATCGCACAAAGCTGATCATTCTGAACTCCCCACAGAACCCGACCGGGGGCGTGCTGGAGAAGAAGGACATCGAAGCGGTCGCAAGCGCAATCGGCGATCGCAACATCATGGTGTTGAGCGACGAAATCTACAGTCGCCTCATTTTCGAAGGCGAACACCACTCCATCATGTCGCTCGATGGAATGAAGGAGCGCACGATTTTGCTGGACGGCTTTTCCAAAACTTATGCCATGACCGGCTGGCGCATGGGTTACGGCGTCATGCGCGTGGATCTGGCGACACACATCTCGCGATTGATGACAAACTCCAGCTCGTGCACCGCGAGCTTCAGCCAGGTCGCAGGTATCGAAGCGCTACGCGGGTCGCAAGAGTCGGTTGATCACATGCGCGACGAGTTCAAGAAACGCCGCGATGTGATGGTTGCCGGGCTTAACAAAATCAAGGGTTTCTCCTGTCAATTGCCTCACGGCGCGTTCTATGTTTTTCCGAACGTCACTGAGACCGGTTGGCCATCGAAAAGACTCGCCGACGCGCTTCTCGAGGATGCCGGGGTCGCTGCGCTCTCCGGGACCGCGTTTGGCGAATTCGGCGAAGGTTATTTGCGTTTCAGCGTGGCGAACTCGATCGAGAACATCGAGAAAGCGCTCGATCGCATTGACGCTTGGACGAAAAAGAATCTGTAGGGCAACCGCGTTGGTTGCGCCTCAAGCGGTAGCGACGGACGCATGGCGAACGCTAAAGGGCGAATAGATGCCAGCGACGAAATGGTCGATTTGGGCACTTCTCCTCCTCGATCGAGGAGAGGGGAGGGTGAGGAGTCGAATCATCCTTGCAAGCTGCTGTTGGTAATTTGAACACCCTCACCTCAATCCTCTCCCGAACAAGGGAGAGGAAGTCCGGTGCCGTCCACTTGGCAAGAAAATCTGCCCCGCTGTAGCGTCCGGTGTCCTCAGCGGATTCCAGAACGTTCTCAGCGCGACGGTGATGGGCGACTCTGAACGGGAGGTTGACGTTTCCATTCTGGCACAGCTAAAAAAGTCCATGCCGATTACCGCTTTCAGCAGTTTTTCCGACGGTCTCCAACCGAATCAAAGAAGCCGTGAACATTTCATCACCAACACGAACCTCAATGATGACGATCTCTGGGTGCCATACGCCAGCGGTGTCTGGTTCCAGCCTTGCTGTTTTAATGTCACTTCAGGTGGATTCACTCTGGTGTTGAAAGGTCTGCCAGGCTCGATGGTTGGAACGCATTACCACGTTGCGGGCGTGCATGGCTACACGATGCGCGGTCGTTGGCGATACCTGGAGCACGACTGGATCGCGGAACCCGGCACGTACATTTATGAACCCGCTGGCGAAGCTCACACGCTGGTGATCACTGAAGATTCACCAGAACCGATGATCGCCTTTTTCGTCGTCGAAGGCGGCCTCATCTATCTCGACAAGCCAACGAATGGTACTTTCGCTGCGTACGAGGACGGACTTACTCTTCTCGAGTTAACACGGAAACATTATCGCGACGCTGGTCTCGACGCGCTCAAACTCGACCTACTCGTGCGTTAGCCGATATGACACTCCAGATGTGGGTGGACCTTGCGCAAATCATCAGCGCGTCGGCAGTGACGTTAACACTGCTTGCGGTGATAATGACGATTCGACAGAACACCAGATCGCAAAAAGCGCTGGCGGTAGATTCTCTCGCGGCTGCGATCACTTCAATAAACGTTCCAGCAATGAAGTCGCATACGCTCGGTTCTGCGCTGTCCAAGGCGACGGCGGACTGGGTTCCGCACAGCCGAGAAGAACGAATCATCGCGCACTATTTTCTGTTTTCCTTTTTCAAGCTTTTAGAGAACGCCTGGTATCAGCGGAGAGCAGGCATCCTCGATCAGGCGCAATGGATCGGATGGGAAACGTTGCTTCGAAAGTATTACCACGCTGATGGGTGTGGGTCGGGTCTGGTGGCTGGGTCGCAAGGACGCGTACTCCCCGGAATTTCAAAAGTTTTTTTCGGGAACAAAACCGGCTGATGAACTTGGCAGTTTGAACGAATTGTTCGACTAGGTTGAGCGCAATGGATGAAAGTTCGACGCACTAAAACTGTTCCATAACTGAACCGGATTTCTTTTACCGTAGGCGTTATCCACGCCAAAACACAACGAAAGGAACCAATTCTTATGAAATTAACGACCTCTGTGATCATCGCTATCATCATTGGTTTTTCCGGCGCGGCGTTTGGGGCAGATGGCGCAGCGCTATGGGCGCAGAACTGCGCCTCGTGCCACGGCAAGGACGGCAGCGGCAACACCACGATGGGAAAAAAGCTCGGTGTGAAAGATTACACCAAGAGCCAGAGCTTCAGTGACGCCGAAGCGGCGAACGTCATCAAGAACGGCAAAGGCAAGATGAAAGCCTATAAAGACAAGCTGTCCGATCCCGACGTAAAAGCATTAGTCGCCTACGTCCGTACGTTGAAGAAATAACGCGTTAATCTTTCGAACTGGTCTTGACTGCGGCGGGGGAGAAGCTTCATCCGCGGCGCGACAAAACTCCTTACAGTAGCAAGCTGTTTACATCTTGCCCGCGGGCTCGGGTTCCGCTTGCGGTTTAGCGACTTTCGGCGACGGCCCTTTCTGTTGTCGTCCGGCTGCAATTCGTTCGATAACATAAAAGGTTACCGGGATCAGAAAGATGGCGATTGCCGACGCCGCGATCATTCCGCCAATCACGGTTGAGCCGAGGACACGCCGGGCGACGGCGCCTGAACCGGTGGCAAACCAAAGCGGCATAAGGCCGAAGATGAAAGCAAAGGAAGTCATCAGGATGGGGCGAAGACGGAGGCGCGCGCCTTCGAGAGCAGCGTCGAGGAGCGGTTTACCTTTTTCGTATTCGTCTTTAGCGAATTCGACGATAAGGATCGCGTTCTTGGCTGCCAGGCCGATTAGCATGATCAGACCAATTTGCGCGTAAATGTTGTTTTGCATCCCGCGGAGCCAAAGCGTCGCAAACGCGCCAAACACTGCGACCGGTGTCCCGAGCAGTACACTGAAGGGCAACGACCAGCTTTCATAAAGTGCAGCGAGGATCAGGAATACGAAAATGAGCGACATTCCGAACACGACAGTCGGGGATACACCTTCCTGCGCTTTCTTTTCCTGAAACGACAGACCAAGATAGTCGTAGCCCATCTCGTTAGGCATTGTTTGGCGAAAAGTTTCCTCGAGCGCGTTCATCGCCTGGTACGAGCTGTAACCAGGCGCGGCAGAACCGTTGATTTGGGCCGCGCGGTATTCGTTGTAACGCAACGTGAATTCCGGACCGGCGATGTTTTTGATAGTTGAAATGGCATCGAGCGGGACTGGGTTGCCGTTGGCGTTGCGCACGAAGAACTGGCCAACGTTTTTCGCGTCGGTGCGATAATCGCCTTCGGCCTCTATATACACCTGCCATGTTCGTCCGAATCGATTGAAGTAATTCACAAAAAAACCGCCCATGAACGTCTGAAGGGTCTGATAGACCTGGCCGAGATCGATCCCTTGCTTGATGACTTTGTCGCGATCGACGTTAACGAAAACCTGCGGAACGTTTGGCAGAAACGTCGGAATAAGGGTGCCTAGCTCCGGCCGTTTACGCGCCGCGTCCAGAAACGTCTTCAGATTTTGGGCGAGAAAGGCGACGTCTTTGCCGGCACGATCTTCCAAAATGAATTGGAATCCGCCGGAAGTGCCCACGCCCGGAATCGCCGGCGGCGGAAACGCGAAGGCGATACCTTCAGTAAGCCCGGCGAGCTGTTTGTTAATGTTCGCTTTGATGGCGGCGTACTGTTCGTCCGGCTTGGTCCGCTCGCTCCAAGGCTTGAATGTGACGAAGAAGAACGCGCTATAAGTATTTTGCACGAGGCTGAGCAAACTGAATCCGACCACGCTGGTCGTGTACTGGACGCCCGGAATCTTACTGAGCATTTCTTCGATTTTGCGCGCAGCCTCGCCGGTACGTTCGAGCGACGATGCGTCTGGTAACTGAAGCGCGAGATAAACGTAGCCTTGATCTTCTTCAGGTAGGAATCCACTCGGCAATCGCGATCCAAACAGTCCCGCGCCGACCGCGAGCACCGCGAGCAGCGCGAAGCTGAGCACCGCTTTTCGAATGGCGAGGCGCGACCAGTTCACGTAACCGTGTGTTGCGATGCCGAAGACGCGATTGAACCGATCGAAAAACCAGCCAACCGGACCACGCGTTTTCTTTCGCGGGCGGAGCAGCATGGCTGAAAGCGCCGGGCTCAGGGAGAGCGCGTTGAACGCGGAGAAAATGACGGAGATAGCAATCGTGAGCGCGAACTGTTGATACAACCTGCCGGTGATACCAGGAAGAAATGCGGTAGGAATAACCACGGCCGAAAGTACGAGTGCAACGCCGATTACTACTCCTGAGACTTCGCGCATTGCCTGCAACGTCGCGTCACGCGGCGACATTCCTTCTTCAATGTGACGCTCAACTGCTTCGACAACAACGATCGCATCGTCAACCACAAGCCCGATGGCTAGCACAAGTCCGAAAAGCGAAAGCGTGTTGATCGAGAATCCGAACAACGGGAACACCACAAACGTGCCGAGCAATGACACCGGCACAGCGCACAATGGAATGAGCGTGGCGCGCCAGCCTTGCAAAAAAATGAATACGACGATGACGACCAGTGCGAGCGCCTCGAACAACGTTTTAACGATGTCGTTCAATCCTTCAGTAACAGAGAGGGTTTGATCGAGCGAGACGACGAAATCCATGTCCGCCGGAAAACGTTGCTTCGCTTCCGCCAATAGCTTGCGCACGCCTTGCGCGGCTTGAACAGCGTTGGTTCCGGGCAGCTGATACACTGCGAGAATCGCCGCGGGTTGTCCGTTGAGCCTGCCTTTTATGTTGTAAGTTTGCGCGCCGAGATCAATGCGCGCGATGTCCTTCACCCGCACAAACGAACCGTCCGCGTTCGCCCTAACGACTATCTCGCCAAATTCCTCCGGCGTTTGCAGTCGTCCCTGAGCGCGCACGGTGTAGGTGAATTTTTGTCCACTGGGAATTGGTTCGCCGCCGACCTGACCCGCCGGGTTCACCGTGTTCTGCTTTTGCACTGCCGTGATGATGTCGGGCACAGTGATACCGAGCTTCGCGAGCTGGTCGGGCTTCACCCACAGGCGCATAGCGTATTGGCCAGCGCCGAAAATCTGCACATTCCCTATTCCCGGCACGCGTGTCAGTGGATCGAATAGATTAATGTAGCCGTAATTGGCGAGAAATGTTCCGTCATAGCTGCCTTTGGGTGAATAAATCGAGATCAGCATCAGTGGTGCCGTTGTCGATTTTTTAACGGTCAGGCCGTAGTTGTTAACGTCGGCGGGCAATTGCGATTGCGCTTGCGAGACGCGGATCTGCGTCAGCACGTGATCGATGTTCGGGTCGGTTGCGACGTCGAAGTTCACGATCAATCGAATGTCGCCACTGTTCGAGTTGATCGAGTACATGTAGTTCATGTTGTCCACGCCGCTCATCTGCTGCTCGATCGGCGCCGCGACCGCTTGCTCGATCGTCAACGCATCCGCCCCGGTGTAGTGCGTTTGCACCTGAATCTCCGGGGGCGCGATTTTCGGATACTGCGCGATCGGCAACGCCAGAATGCAGACGCCGCCAATGAGCGTCATCAGAATCGCGATGACGATTGCGACGATGGGTCGCCGGACGAAAAACTCGGACATTTGTTAAGGCTTTTTTTGCTGGTCCGCTTTTGAAACCAACGCGTCGGCGGGAGGGGTCCAATCTTTTGCGATGACTGTCGATCCTTCGCGCGCTTTTTGGAGTCCTTGCACAACAACTTTGTCACCCGGCTTGAGACCTTCAGTGACTTCCCACATCGCGCCAATGCGTTCGCCCATTTTCACCGGCCGAATACTCACTTTATTGTCATCGCCTACCACTGCGACTTGAT
>QHQV01000074.1 GCA_003219945.1 Verrucomicrobiota bacterium
ACCCTCGCGGCAAACAACATGCGCGATGGTGTGCACATCCGGCTAACGCTCACACGCGGCGTGAAGGTCACCTCTGGCATGGACCCACGACTCAACCAGAGTGGGCCAACATTGATCGTACTCGCCGAAAACAAGGCGCCTGTTTACACCAAAACAGGATTAAGTCTGATCACGAGCAAGATCCGCCGCCCGCCGGCGGACGTCCTGGATGCGCGTATTCATCATGCAAACTTGCTGAATTCGATTCTGGCAAAGATCGAAGCGAATAATGCCGGCGCAGACGACGCGCTTATGCTCGACACGCGCGGGTTCGTCGCCGAAACGAACGCAACGCACGTCTTCATTGTGCGTAACTCCGATGAATCGCGAGCAAGCGGCGACTTGGCAACGGGCCGCGTTGTAGCGTGTCCCGAGGGCATAACTCGTGCGACCGTGATTGAGATTTGTGCTGCCGAAAAGATTCGTTGCGTTGAGGCTGATCTGTCACTTGTAGACGTTTACGGTGCGCATGAAATTTTTTGCACGGGGACGATGGGCGAACTAGCCGGCGTGATCAGGATAGATAATCGTCAGATCGGCGACGGGAAAGTCGGGCCGATGACCAAACGCCTAAGCAATCTTTACGTGAAGCGGACTGCGACGGAGGGCGTGCAGGTCATCGATCTGTAGGAAGTTTAGTTGTTTTCCTTACAGCTGTTGCGCTGGCTCAATAACGCCAGCCAGGATCGCGACAGGAATGGACGTGTAGCCGATAAAAAGGAGCCAGGCGAAGATTCGGCCGCCTAACGCGAGACGCGGCGTCAGTTTCCTGTCATTAAATCCGAGCGATTGAAAGAAACTCGACGATCCGTGACTGAGGTGAAGAGCAAGCAAAAAAAGGCCGAGGACGTAAAAAGCAGATACGTAATAATTTTGGAACCCATACACCATCATCGAATAGACGTCGTAATGTCCGAGAGGATCGGCCTTAAGCAGACCAAAACGAGGATCCGTGACGCGCACTGTGAAATGCGCGATGTGGTAAACGATAAACGCCAGCACGATCAACCCGCTCATCACCATGTGACGCGAAGCGAACGTTGCTTTGACGTACTCACGGTCGACGTAGGCCTCCGGTCGCGCACGGCGGTTTTCGATCGCCAGTTGAATGGTCACGTAAATGTGAATGATGACAGACACTAGGAGGAACAAACGGATTGCCCAAAGTAAAGGGCCGAGGTCGCGCAGGTGTTGCGAGTAACCGTTGATCCAATCTGGACCTAGAAAAATCTGCAAATTGCCTAGCAGATGTCCGATAACGAAAAGAATCAAAATGATGCCGGTGACGGCGACGATCATTTTTTTCCCAACGGACGAGCGATAAAAAGCAGCGAAGATATTCACGAGAGGATTTGCCGCAGCGTGATGCGCGCGGCACGCGCTTTGAGGTTATGAACGCTGCCCGGAGCGTCAAGGCTGTAGGCGTTAGCACACGTTTCAGAGTTCTGATACGGCTCCTGGCCGTGGTGGAATAAGCAATCTTTTACTTCAGTTTACCCGAGGATATATTTGCCGGCCTGATGCCGAACAGCGAAGAGCCTCAGACGGTTTTCCAGGAGATCCTTGGATTTAAGGAGGAGCGTTCAGCCTTTGCGAGCGGGCGCGTTGCTACGATGACCCGCGGGGCTAATTTCTGGTCGCGTTTTCTGAGCCATGAATGGTCGTCGGCTGCGCTCTATCTATTTTTAGATGTGGTGAGCTGGCTCGCTATTTATCGAGTCGCAGGGTGGTTTCGATACGACGCGTTTTATGCCACGCCGTTTCAGTTCTTCGTAATCAACCTTATTCAGCTCTGTGTGATTGTAGCGGCACTGTACCTTGTTGGCGGTTACGATAGGACAGTCGAGAAGCTGACCCTCGGTTATGCAGCCGAGCACATTCTTGCGGTCACCGCAGCTGGGTTGGTCAGCGCAATGCTGATTTATTCGGCGGCGACGTTCGATCAGACGATGAAGCCGAGCCGCGGTGTGCTGCTTTTGAGCTTCGCTCTTTTTTTTCCCCTCTCGCTGGCTTACCGCCGCTGGATTCGGCAATATTTGGTCGCGAGCAGCGTTGGCCGCTCTTTCTTGGTCATCGGAGGCGGCGCTACGGCGGCGCATTTTTATGAGGCTTACAAGAAATCCGCAAACGGCCAGCAGCTGGAATTCGTGGATGTAAATGAAGAGCACGTGGGGCAACCCATTGCCGGTGAGGGATCTCCGATCGTGCAGGGAAATCTCGCGTCGAAATTGGACGACCTCAGTAACCGCTACAGAGGCATCGTGCTCGCTGAGCGAGCGAGCTCCTTGAATACTCAATTGCTGGAGCGCCTTGTGCACGCGCAGTTCCAGGAAACACGCGTTTACACTTTGGAATCGTTCTATGAAACTCAATGGCGTTATCTGCCACTTGGAATCATCGATCCGTTCTGGCCGCTGCAGACCGGGTTTCAATTAGCGCGCACCTCTCCATATCACTACCTCAAACGCCTTTTCGACGTCGTTGCCTCGGCAACGGCACTAGTCATTTGTTCGCCGCTCTTCATTCTTGTTCCGTTCCTCATCTGGATAAAGGACGGCGCTCCGGTCCTATTCAGGCAGGAACGAGTCGGCCGCGACGGAAGACATTTCATTCTTCTCAAATTCCGGACCATGCGCTGTCGTACGCATCATCCGGATGAAGATATTTACACGCGCGAAGGCGATCCTCGAGTGACACGTGTGGGGCGATGGCTACGCAAGCTTCGGGTCGATGAATTGCCGCAGCTCTGGAACGCGCTAAAAGGCGACATCAGCCTGATTGGCCCGCGGGCCGAGTGGAGCAAGTGCGCCGAACGCTATGAGCAAAGCATCCCATTCTATCACTTTCGCCACCTGGTGAAACCGGGAATCACCGGGTGGGCGCAGGTCAATTACCCCTACGGCGAGAGCGACGAGGACGCCGTCGAGAAGCTAAACTACGATCTTTACTACATCCGGCATTACTCGCTAAAGCTGGATGCCATGATCGTGTTAAAAACGTTGTACACAATGCTCTTTGGCAAGGGACGCTGAGCAGAGCACTACTGGTGATTTTTAGCACCCGCTTGATGAAATTATGCCCTTCGAAATCTCCTAGGTGATCTCAATCATCTTCCGCAAGGCATCTCGCTGGACTTTCTTTGCTGCCCTTGCATATGCTCCCTGGGCGTACGGCGCCACAACGTCGGCAAGTATCAACATAACTAACTGGGTATTATTCGTTGCGCTCGTACTTTGGGGTGCCGAATTACTCACCGGTGGGCGGCGTCCCGATTTACCGCCCCCGATTTACCGCCGTTTGCTCTCATTCTGGCTGGCACCCTGGTTTGCATAGGAGCCTGGATGGCCCTGAACGCCAAGTCCATCTACGACTCAGAATTCTCGTTTTTCGTACCGCTGCGGAATTTTGCGCCGCCTTTAAGCGGCTCCGTCGATTATGCAAATAGTGCTGCATGGATGTTGCGGGGTGCATTGCTGCTCGGAACGATATTATTCGTCTCCGACCTGTCCCAGAGTAGCCGATGGTTGCTGCGGCTGTGGTATGTCATTGGCGTGGTCGGCGGCTCGATAGCATTTCTAGGTTTGCTACAGAAAGCTACCGGAGCGCAGATGATCTTTTGGCAGCCGCCACCGCCACCAGAATTCGGGGTTACGACATTTTTCGCCACCTACTTTTACCATGGCAACGCCGGTGCTTTCCTAAACTTGGTGTGGCCGTTGAGCGCCGGTCTCGTTATCCGGGCGTTTACGAGCCAATCTCAGCCGGGGATGCGCGCGCTATGGACAATCGTTTTTATTGTAACTATAGCGGGAGTACTGGCGAATACGTCGCGAATGGCCCAGGTGGTCGCGCTTGTATTGCTGGTCGTCATTGGTCTACGTTTTGGCCCGGGATTGTTACGAAGACTACCGGGTACGCAGAAGAGCGTCGCCATGGCCGGTGCAATGGCCCTTGTTTTGGCGCTGATTGCGTTGGCTCAAGCAACTCATCTGGAACAACCGCTTAACCGCTGGCAATCGGTGAGTGAACAAATTCCTACCGATGCCCGTTGGCAAGCTTCACGCGTAGCGCTCAGCGCGCTGCCTAACGCCGGATTTTTCGGGTCTGGACCAGGCACGTTTCGCGTTGTGTTCCCAGGCTACAACATCGGATCCGGCCACACAGTTCCGGGAAGCTGGAGGTTTTTACACCAGGATTACCTGCAGACTGTGCTGGAATGGGGATGGCTGGGAAGCAGCCTCTGGGCGTTGCTCGTCTTCGGCGGAATCGCGGTCGGAATTCTTAATTACAAGAGGTATGGCACGCGAGACTGGATGCCGAGAAGACGCGTGATGCAGCCTTTGGCTATCATAGCCCTGGCGGGAGTGGCGATGCATGCGCTGGTCGATTTTCCATTTCAAATAGGGTCGATTCAACTGTACGTCGCGACGTATCTGGGTGTGTGCTGGGGAAGTAGCTTGTGGTACGACAAGTCAGAGGTCAGACGTCACCGTTCAGAGGCCGTGGTCAGGAGTGAGCGCTGCTAAATCTCGGCTCCGTTCCCTTCGTGATCGGAGCCGGAGCCACGACCGTAGGTCCGAGAATATGCTCCTTCCTCCTTACCATAACCATGTGACGAGTAGTGGTAATAGTAACCAACCCCGCCGCTCCGCCGCAAACGATTCAAAACCAGACCAGCTGGGCGGATACCTGATTTTGCGAGCAAAGAAGTTGCCCGCCGCACTGCCTGGAGCGGTGTTTTTGCCGCTCGAACCACAATGCACAACGTCTGAACGTGTGGCGTCATCAGAAGGGTGTCGCTGACTGCCAGAATCGGAGCGCTGTCGATTACAACCCGATCGAAGAGCGTGCCAGCCTCGGCGATCAAACGCCCAAAGAACGGGCCAGCAAGAATTTCAGCCGGATTGGGCGAGCGGCGCCCACCCGCTAGGACGGAAAGATGACCTCCGGTCGCGGTGTGAATATTTCGTGTCACGGCAAGGTTCTCGTCGATGATGTGGATTTCACCGGCCGGAATCTGGCGCGCTGCAGAGGCTACTTCGGCTTCACCCAGCAGGCAATCAATGACCCCAGGCTCGCCGTCCCCGTCAGAATTATTTTTGGCGCTCGGGAAACGAAAGATCTTGTGCATAGTTGGCCGGCGCAGATCGCCGTCAATGAGAAGAACCCGATAGCCTTGCTGAGCCAGCGCAAGCGAATAATTCGCGCTGGTGAAACTCTTTCCTTCGTTAGGCACCGCGCTGGTGAAAAGCGAAACTTTCCGCTCTGCCTCCGGGCCCAAAAGCGCGAGCGCAGCTCGTAAATTGCGGAACGCTTCGGCCGCAGGGCTTTCAGGAGTTTCGACCACGACCCGATAATTTGAACTGCCGAAAGCTCTTCGGCTTTTTCGTTTCAGACGGCTGACAGGCCCTTGATCAGTCGTCTCCGGGACAGCTGCGAACACCGGCAATCCAAGTGTGTTTTCCGCCTGGTCTACGGTTTTGATTGAACGATCCAATGCGTCGGCGCCAAAAACGAATGCCAACCCAACAGCCAAACCTCCCAGCAACCCCAGAAAGATTGTTCTGGTTGGACGCGGACTGGCAGGTGATTGCGGAAGCGGCGAATGCTCGATCACACTGACAGCGTTCGCCTTTACGTCTTTGCTTAAGCTCGTCTCTTTGATTTGACGAAGGACGCTTTCGTAAAGGGCACGGTCGGTTTCGGCCTGGCGCGCCAACTCTTGCCACCCGATCGCTGTCCGATTCAGGGCGACGGCGACACCCTGCTGGTCCTGCAACGCTCTGTTGAGGCTGGTCTCTGTGGCCTTGGCCTGCTCGATCGCGTTGCGCAGTATGGCTGGTTGCGCCAGCACGGCTTCGCGAAGCTTATCTTTCGCGTCGGCAAGCGAAGCCTTGGCCGCAATCATCTTGGGATGCTTATCCTTGTAGCGAAGCGCGTAAGTAGTAATTGAAGCTTCGATCTGTCTTACGGTGCGCCGCGCCTCGATCACCATCGGAGCGGCAGCGATACTCGGGATTTCAAGCAAGGCGTCGATGTTATCTCGGTTTTGTTGGATCTGCTCGAGCTCCCCTTCAAGCCGAATCCGCTCAGCCTTCGACGCGGTAAGTTTGTTGTTCAGGTCTTGCAGCTTGTCTTCTACAAGGCCGCCGCGCGGTCCGCCGCCGCCCGCGCCTGATCCCTGTTGCGAACCCGTAGCAGCCGTGCCGCCGCCAAGCTGCAAGGCGTCGGGATTCTTCGCTTTGTAGTCAGCGACACCCGCTTCACTCTTTTGAAGATTTGTCTTCAGTCGTTCTTCTTCGTCAAGCAAATACCGCAACGCCTCTTCACTGAGCGAGGCGCGCCGCTCGATTGAATTGCGGATGTACTCCCGCCCGACTGCTTCGGCAAGGCGCTGGGCCATCACCGGATCAGGATGAGTCACGTACAAGTCGATGAGGCGCGTTCCGCGGCGGACCGCTGGCCTTACCATGCCGGCCATCGCACGTCCTAATCCTTCTTCAAGCGGCGTAAACGTTGTGCCGCCACTTGGGTTCTGAGTCTTCACTCCGGACTGCGACGTTTCGGTGCGCTGCGGCGGGCTGGACTTCTTATCGACAACGACAGTTTGACCTAAAAGCGCGCGTCCACCGTCCGTCGCCAGACCTTCGGACCGCACCACTCTGGAGAGCAGAGTCTGGTTTGTTAGATTCTGTTCAATAGTCCGCAACGCCTCCTGGCTGGCCAGAAACATGGAGCGCATATGCGTTGTGGAATCATCAGTAGGCAGGAAGCTTGGCTCCTGGAATTCTACTTCTAGCACGGTGTGGCCTTGGTATAGCTTCGGCGTCCGCGCGAGATAACCGAGCGCAAAAAAAAGGCCGGCGAGAACGCAAATCGCCACGATCCAAATGCGTTCCACAAGAGAATGCCAGAACCGGCGGAAATCGAACTTCTGCTGTCCCTCGGCGTAGTGGCCGGTCAAATCCGATAACACCGGCTTCTCCAAATTTGTGGAAACGGGCGTGCCGATCGAAGATTGCGCAGGATCAATCACGGCGGAGTATCGGCTGCAATCATACACCAAGAACTGCGCCGGGAAAGGTGTACGGCGCGAAAACTCTCGCGGCTAAAAAATACTTTCCCCGACGGTGATGGTATCCCCCGGCTCGACGCGAAAACCTCCGCCGCCACCCTTATTGAATTTCTTGGCATTTACCTTGAAGACTTGGTCGCCGTTCGCAGCCTGTCGCCGCACGGTTATTCGTTCCGGCGCAGCGATACGCGTATATCCGCCTGCCAATGCGATCGCTTCCAGCAGATCGATACCGCCTGGGCTGGACTCGGGCATTTCATAGCTGCCTGGCCGACTGACCTGCCCCAGGATCGAGAACCGCCGCTTGGCGTAGCCAAGTAGCATCACGTTTACCTTGGGGTTCACCAGATAATCGCGACCGTACAACTCGGTAAGCTTCGAAGCCGCCTGAGTCAGCGTTAAACCCGCTAAATGGACCGAGCCCAGCAATGGCACACTTAAATTGCCCTCGGGATTCAATCGTCCGTTTGTGCGCAAATCGTCTTCGCCGAAAACTTCGACGCCGACGTAGTCGTTCGGACCTAAGACGTAACCCGCCGGCGCACTGGCTGCGCCTCCGGGAGGAAAGGCTGGCCTGGCAGCCGACGATGTGTTCGGAGATCCAATGGCCTGCGAGGCCCCGCTGCCTGGCGCGATTTGCCCCTGAAGAGAGCCCGCCAGCAAGCACAACACGAGCGCAATGAACGACCAGCGCGCATGTTCCCCAGTTTGCAAACAGCTGAAACCCTCTTTAGAACCTAACCGTCGCCCGAACACCCACCTGATTGTCATAGAAGCTGAAGAAATCGATGTTGCTCGTGTCCTGGCGGTGCAGGTAGTATACCCCGGCGCTCAGCCACCTAGTAATCAGCACGTCAAGGGACGGCTCGATAAACCAGTAATCATCATTCCGAGGCGCGCTGACATTCTCGGCGGCAGCGAAGTAATTTGAGTTTTCATAGCCACCGCCCAAGCCGAGGTAAAAGCGACGGAATAATCGCTGCTGAAATCGGCCGACAACATAGGTGTTCGCAAAATCTTGAGCGCCAAGAAATCCAGAATTGTAAATGCTCCGCCCGGCCGCCAAGTTAATCGTTGTTCCTTCGAATGGATGATGCGTGAGCCCGACTTCGAACACGGGGGTGGTGTATGTACTTCTATTGCCGTCGAACTGGCGAAACTCGGCACCCGCTGAGGCATACAAGCCCAATTTGGCCGTCGCCTGATAATTGAGGCGCGCGTTCACCTGCTCGAAAGTTTGGTTTGGAGTCGGCTCATCCACCCAGTTGTACCCGAACGTGCCACCAACGCCGACGGACACTTTCGGAAGCCAGCTGTAATAAAGGTAAAGGCCGCCCGACACCGTGTAATCACTAATGTTATTTGGGTAGAAGTAGATGTAGGAATCAAATTCCCCCTGCAGGAATAGTTTGCCAGTCAAATCGTATTGTGCCCTCAACCGGGTGTTGAAAATGTTGACTCGGGTGGGCGCGCTCGCATCGAGATTTGCCCAGAGACCGGTCGTATCGATGATGCTGTTGAGATTTGCCGAGTCAAGCAGCGCGATATCCTCGAACAGGCTCAACCTCAATCGGCCGGTGCTATATCCGCCTTCGAGATGAATCAGCTGGTTAAATGCGTCCTGATCCGAGTGATTGACAAACAAAATCGCGCTGGGCATGTAGTCCAGGCGCAAATAGCTTCTGCTACGCCCCTCAATATCGCCAGCCCCAATTGTGATCTCTGGCTCAATCGCGAAGTAATAATCAGACTTCCGATCTGTGTG
>QHQV01000075.1 GCA_003219945.1 Verrucomicrobiota bacterium
GGGGTTGCCCATCGTCGGATACGAGTCAACTCAGTGCATGTCTCCCGAATTATGCACAGAAGATCCGCGACCAAATCGATGGTGATGAGTCGAGTCTCACCATCACCCAAATTCTATGTTCCGCGGGCGGACCTTCCCGATTTTTTAGCACAGGCAGTAGACTTGCTGCGTTCAAATCGCACAACTGTCATCTATGGCACTGTTCGATTGATCGAAAAAGATGACAGAGCTTTCTTGCATGGGCCAAAGAATCCTACGCCTGTATAATTTTCAATTTGCTCACCCTCCACACACCGGGCGGCATCGAAGCGTCCGCCCGCTCGTTTCGCGGACTCATCGATCTCGCGGTCGCTCGCGGTGGAAGTGATTACCTGACCTATCAAAATTTGCGAAACCAGGGCAGGTCATCGCATGCTATCCGCAGTTCAAAGAATTTCTGCACCTGAAACGAAAATACGATCCGGCTGAACGTTTTCAGAGCGATTGGTATCGCTACTATCGAAAGCTTTTCGCAAGCTGATATGCGATAGTAATTCACGCTCCAGCTTGACCGATCGCACAGGCTTCCAGTCTGCAGTTTCCGGAACTGGCAGGGATGCCTAGTCGACGAGGATAGGCAGGATGCCTGTGACGTCGAGTGCATATGTCACCGTTTGCCATCATTGCTTTGGTTCTGATTCTCTCGCGCGCGGTTGCAGAAGTGTGGCTCAGCCAGCTCAATGAACGTCATGTGCGTGCGCACGCGAATAAGGTGCCGCCTGCATTTCGCGAGGTAGTTGATGAACCGACGTACCGCCGGTCGGTCGATTACACCCTGGCCAAGAGCCGATTTAGCGATGTGGTCACCTTGTTTGATACGGTGCTCCTCATCGGAATTCTATTCAGCGGTGTGTTGCCCTGGGCGTTTGGAAAATTCACGGCAGCTTTCGGCACCTCCGTTTGGGCAATGTCCGGTTTTCTTTTCGCTACAGGCGTTGCATTAAGCATCGTCAGTTTGCCATTCGCCTGGTACGGGCAATTCGAACTCGAAGACCGATTCGGTTTCAACACGACCACCGTGAAGACCTGGGTGCTTGATCGTCTGAAGGGATTTTTGCTGGCGGTGTTGCTCGGGTTTCCATTGCTTGCGCTGGTGTTGAAGCTGATCGAGTGGACCGGCCCAAACTGGTGGATTTGGGCAACGGCGGTCGTGATCGCGTTCCAATTGCTTTTGCTGCTGATCGCCCCTGCGGTGATCATGCCGCTCTTCAACAAGTTCACTCCGCTGCCGGAGGGCTCCACCTTGCGCGAACGCCTCTTTGCGCTGGCGCGGCGGACCGATTTTCCAACCCGCAGCATCGAAGTGATGGACGGCAGCAAACGGTCGCGTCACTCCAACGCCTTTTTCACCGGGTTCGGACGTTTTCGCAAAATTATACTTTTCGACACACTCGTAGCCCAGCTGGCTGAGCGGGAACTGGAATCTGTGCTTGCGCACGAAATCGGGCATTACAAAAAACGTCACGTCGTAAAGTTGCTCGGCGTCTCGATCGCTGGCGTATTTATAGGATTTGCGGCGGTCGCCCGGCTGGCGCGTCAGCAGTGGTTTTATCGCGCATTCAGTTTCGAGTACCACGCGGGTTTTGCTGCAGCGCATGTCGTGTCGGCGATGCTGCTGTTTGCGTTGTTGGCGGGGACGATCAGTTTTTGGTTTTCTCCGCTGCTTCACATGTGGTCGCGTCGTTTCGAGTACGAAGCGGATGCCTTCGCGCGCGCGACCATGGGAGAACCGCAACCGCTCATTGAAGCACTGCGCAAACTGACGGAGAAAAACCTGAGCAATCTCACGCCACACCCGCTCTACAGCGGCTTTTATTACTCGCATCCGACGCTGCTCGAACGGGAACGCGCGTTGCGCACGGTACGTTCATTGTAGGGCAGGCGCTTCGCCTGCCGGCAACCGGAGCGGTTGCCCTACAAATGAAGAACATCGGCACTTGACACAACAGTCGCTTCAACGTGCGGTGTTTCAGCATGTCGAGAATCATTGTCGTTGGCGCGGGGATTAATGGTGTTACTGCCGCGATCGAGCTAAGGAACCGCAGTCACGAGGTAATACTGGTCGATCCGGGCCCGCTGCCGCACCCGTTGGCGGCGTCCAGCGACATCAGTAAGGCCGTGCGCGCCGCATACGGCGCTGATGAAGATTACACCGCGCTGGCTGAACGCTCGATCAAACTCTGGCGCCAATGGAATGAGGAATTCGGCACAAAGCTGTACCACGAAATCGGCGTGATGTTCGTTCGCCGCAGCAAAATGGGGCCGGGCCATTTTGAACATGAAAGTTTGAAACTTCTCGGAAAGCGCGGGCTCAAAGTGGCGCGTATGGACACGCCAGAGTTGTGGAAACGTTTTCCAGCATGGAATCCGGAACTTTATCGAGATGGCGTTCTTGAGGTCGAGGCGGGTTATGCAG
Source organism: Verrucomicrobiota bacterium (assembly GCA_003219945.1). GTDB lineage: Bacteria > Verrucomicrobiota > Verrucomicrobiia > Chthoniobacterales > UBA10450 > Udaeobacter. The sequence goes on from QHQV01000075.1 coordinate 2,456, forward strand.
AGAGCGGTCGCGCTGTTGCAAAGTTAATTGAGCGCGCGAAATCTGCCGGCGTTGAACTACGCGAACGCGTGACGTTTTCGCAGCTGGACGAACGGGGCAATCATGTGAGCGGCATCGTACTCGATGATGGACAGCGAATCGCCGCGGATTTCGTCGTAATGGCTGTTGGCGCGTGGACGCCGTACCTGCTGCCGTTTACCAAAAAGTTTTTCCGCGCGACTGGGCAGCCGGTGTTTCACCTCAAGCCTTCAGAACCTGAGTTGTTCGCGCCGGAGCGTTTTCCGGTTTTCGGCGCAGACATTACAACAACCGGCTACTACGGATTTCCGATCAATCGCGACGGCGTGGTGAAGATTGCTAATCACGGTACCGGACGCGAGATGTCGCCGAACTCCCTGGAGCGCGTGGTGACTTCGGAAGATGAAGGGAATCTGCGCCAGTTCCTGGCGTCAACGTTTCCTGCGCTCGCCGACGCGCCGATTGTTTACACGCGTGTGTGCATGTACTGCGATACGCATGATGGACATTTCTGGATCGCGCGCGATCCGGAGCGCGAAGGATTAGTCGTTGCTGCGGGTGACAGCGGACACGGCTTCAAATTTGCCCCGGTGCTGGGTGAAATAATTTCAGATGCAGTGGAAGGAAAAGATAATCCGCTGCTGGATAAATTCCGATGGCGACCGGAAGTCCGAGCGGGAACCGCCACGGATGCGGCTCGCGTTCAATTCAAGGAGCGGCGGTCTGTAGGCCGCCGAGGCGATTAGGAAATCGCCTTTCCTTGAGAAGCTGCTTCTCGTTTCGGCTGCCGCTTTAGAAGAGTGATCTGCTTGATCCGCGCTGAATCGGACGGACTCCACGTGGCGACTTGCGGATCGTCTTTGAAAGCATTGTGGACGAGACGCCGCTCGTAGGAATTCATCGGCTCGAGCTGAAGCGAACGGCCGGTGATGCGCACGCGCTCGGCCAGTTCACGTACGCGATGCACAATGCGATCTTCGCGCATGGATCGGTAATGTTCGCAATCGACGATGACTTTTTCGGCGTTCTTGTCTCTGGCTTGCAGCAAACGATTGAGCAAAAACTGAATGGCCTCGAGCGTCTCGCCGTCGCGTCCGATGAGCCTCCGGCTTTCCTCGGTGTAAATCTGCAGAGTCGGGTTGCCGCCTTCGTTGGTGGTCTCCTCGATTTGTACCACGAAACCGAGGTACCCGAGCATCGTGTCGAGCAGATCTTTCGGCGTCATCATCGTTTGTGTTTTCCAGCGGGAGCAACTTTTTCGAGCGTCGGCATGGGTTGTCGTTTGTTCTGATAAAACTGCAGGATGCTGAAGAGATTTTGCGCAGTGTAATACAATGCCAGAGCCGCCGCAAAATTGTAGCAGAAAAATAGGAAGATCAGCGGCGTGAACATCATTATGCGGCGTTGCGTGGGGTCGCCCGTCTTCGGCGTCATCGCCATGAGCCACACCTGTGTAGCCGCCATGAGCAGCGGGATGATGTTGATCGGGAAGCCGAGCACCGGCAAATGTGCGACGGTGTCAGGCTGCGAAAGATCGTGTACCCAGAGAAACTTCGCGTTTCGCAGTTCCACAGCCTGGGCGAGCATCTGGTAGAGACCGAAGAAGATCGGAATCTGAATGGCCATCGGCAAACAACCGCCTACCGGATTAATGCCGTACTGCTTGTAAAGCTTCATCACCTCCTGGTTCATCCGCGTGGGGTCGTCTTTATATTTGTCGCGCAGCTCCTGCATCTTGGGCCCAAGCAACGCTGTCTTCCGCATTGTTTGATTCGCTTTGCTTTGGAGCGGCCAGAGCACCAGCCGGACGACAAGAGTCAACACGAGAATGGCGACGCCGTAATCTTTTACGAAGCCGTGAATGGTGTTTAGGAAATTGAGAAGAAATTGGCTGACGATTTTGAACACGCCGAAATTCATGATTTCCGCTTCGTTCTGTTCGAGCTGAGCCAGCCGGTGATAGATTTTCGGTCCGGCCCAGATCTGGAAGCGCGCCGTGTAAGTTTGGCCTGGCTGCACCTGAAACCCGGGCATGCGCATTGCACCTTCGATGCCGACCATGTTTTGCTGGCTTGCAACGTCAAAAGAACGGCCCCAAATGCCAGTAGCCTTCGCGTTCAGCGGCGTGATGATCGTGGCAAAAAATTGGTCGGTTACGGCTGTCCATTCTGCTCCGGCAAAATTCTCGTGGAAAACCGGCTGCGCCGGATGCGCACCAATACCGACAAAACCGCCGCTACCCTGAAACCCACTCACGTTCTTGTCTCTGGCCTTGCCATTGATGCACCAAACCAGTCGCGTGTAGTACGGATAATCCTTGGGATGAATCGGTGCCGCCGAACCGAGCGCGACGAAGTAGTCTGCATTTGCGTGCGGCTGCGCGCCTGTGTTCTGAACGTCCAGATTCAGCTCAAGGAGAAAATTGTCCTTGTTCTGTTTCGACTGCAGCAACGAAAATTTCTTGCGTATTGTGATTCCGTCAGGCGCGGTGCGCTCGCACCGAATGCTGCTGTCGGAATCCCGGAATAACGTAAATTCCGGAAGCGCGGGCTTTATGGGGTCATCAACTATCGCGCCGATAGGCATGTGCTTCCGAGAATTCAAGGTTACGCGCTTAGCGTCTTCTGCGATGTGATTGAACATCACCGCCTCGGTGATGCCGCCGCCGCGGTTGGTGAAGCGCAATTCCACGTCTGAACTGCGCAACGTCTCGACCTTTTCCGCAAAGGTCAAAACTGACTCAACGCCCTGTGGCGCTGCTTCCGGTGTGGCAAGCGGAGATGGCGAAGGCGCGAGGATTGTCGGCGTCGCCGTGGATGAAGTTTTCCCGGAAGCCGCAGTGATGGGAGCCGGTCTGGGCGCCATCTGCTTTGCCAGATACATTTCCCATACGACGAGCCCGACCACGCAAAGAGCGACGACGATCCACGCAGTTCGATCCATAAGTTCGGTTTTGCGCGATCAGACGCAGCGACGGACCTCATTGTGAGATCCGCCTGCCCAGCGCGGCGGCACCGGGTCGTACCCACATCCACCCCATGGTTGGCAGCGAGCGAGGCGCTTCAAACCAAGCCAACTTCCGTGCCGAACGCCGTGCGTCTCCACCGCTGCCAGGAGATATTTCGAACAGGTCGGGGTAAATCGGCAGCCGCAGTCAGGACCGCAAAGCAGACGAAGCAACGGCGAGAGGGTGCATTGATAGAGGCGAATGATGAAACGAACCAGTCGGAGCATCAGAGCAGAATAGAAGCGCGCTTAGCGAGGCGCAACCATTCATCTTCCAACGCGTCATAGGTCGCAGTCGCGGCTTCGTATCTGGCAATAATTACGAACCAAACCGCTTGTTGCAGTTCCTGCTGATGCCGGCGAACAATTTCTCGCAAGCGACGGCGAACCCGATTGCGAACGACCGCGCCGCCGAGGCGGCCTGACGTAACGAAGCCTGCACGACACGGACCGGAACTCTCCACCGGCATCACATTTAAAATCAGGAATTTGCCGCGTTGCGTGGTGCCGCGCTGTTTCACACACTCGTATTCTGACCGATGCGTCAGACGACGATTCTTTGGGAAACAAAATGAACCAGCGGACGCCATCTCGAATGCAAGTTTTGCTGGGCTCGGATCGACCGACCTCAAGAGCAATTTCGCAATCTGCGGCGACTGCTCACACGGCGACTTCGGTACAAAGGAAGTCTTCCACCGAAAATCGGGGGAAGACTACCCAAAGGAAAGAACCCCGGGCCTTACTGCCCCGGTGACTCAGCAGGTGTTTCCTCTGTGCCAGTCGGCGATTCAGTGATAGCAGCGGGAGTTTCCGTTGCAGCGGGACTCGTCATTTCAGTCGCCGCAGGCGGCGGGGTCGTGGGAGTTGGACTGGTCGCAGGAGTGACAGTTTCGGTCTTTTGCTCGCACGCCGCGAGAAGCGCGGTACCGGCCAGAATGCAGATGTATTTCTTCATAATTGGAGACGCATATTGCTTTAATAGATCAATCGCA